>NZ_JBIBXY010000004.1:0-148756 GCF_043082785.1 Streptomyces sp. NPDC014764
CTGGCGTTGACTTTTGGCACGCTGTTGAGTTCTCAAGGAACGGACGCTTCCTTTGTACTCACCCTCTCGGGCTTTCCTCCGGGCGCTTCCCTTCGATCTTGCGTTTCCGACTCTATCAGATCTTTCCGATCCGATTTCCTCGGCGCTTTCCAGGTCGACGCTTTCGCGCTTTCCTTTCCGGCGGTTCCGACTTTATCAGATCCAGTTTCTCGCTCTGACCCCCAGTCAGCGGGGTTTGTCTTTCCGGCCGTTGCGGGCCGTTCCGACGAGTGAGACTTTAGCGGATTCCTGGCTCCCGACCTAATCGGGGTCCTGCTCCCTTTCGGGTGCGGATTCCTCATTCCGCGAATACGCACGACAACGAAGCGCCGGCAGACAGACTGCTGACGTCGATCAGTAGTGGTACTTGCGGAGTGGCTGTCCGGGGCCGACCGGAGTCGGTGCTCACGTCGGACAACTCGGAGAACAGTACGGATCCCCCAGGTGCGTGTCAACTCGCTGCGGTCCCCCGCCCCGGGGGCGTAGTCTCGTGGGCATGACGACGCGTACGCACAACCAGCTCTGGTGGGCCGCCTGACGGCGGTCGTCCTGCGTATGCACCCAACGGCCGCCGCCTCGGCGGCCGTTTTCCTTTCTCCCTCCGGAGCTCGAGGGGCGGCCGCCCGGACGGCGGTCCCGACGCTCGACAGGAGTAGGGAGAAGAGATGACTCGGGTCTTCAGCGGTATCAAGCCGACCGGACATCTGACACTGGGGAACTACCTCGGAGCCATGCGGCGGTGGGCCACGGTCGACCAGTACCGGGCGGACGCGCTGTTCTGCATCGTCGACCTGCACGCCCTGACCGTGGACCACGATCCGGCGCGGGTGCGCCGGCTGAGCAGGCAGGCGGCCACGCTGCTGCTGGCGTCCGGGCTGGATCCGGAGCGGTGCACGATCTTCGTGCAGAGCCATGTGGACGAGCACGCCCGGCTGTCGTACCTGCTGGAGTGCGTGGCCACGGACGGCGAGATGCGCCGGATGATCCAGTACAAGGAGAAGGCGGCGCGTGAGCAGCGGCGGGGCGGGAGTGTGCGGCTGTCGCTGCTGACGTACCCGGTGCTGATGGCGGCCGACATCCTTGCGTACGGGACGGACGAGGTGCCGGTCGGGAACGACCAGACCCAGCACGTGGAGCTCGCGCGGGATCTCGCGGTGCGGTTCAACCAGCGGTACGGGCACACGTTCGTCGTGCCGCGGGCGACCAATCCGGCCGTGGCGGCGCGCGTGATGAACCTCCAGGACCCGGCCTCCAAGATGGGCAAGAGCGACGACACCGGGCCGGGCATCGTCTATCTGCTGGACGAGCCGGACGTGGTGCGCAAGAAGATCATGCGCGCCGTGACCGACAGCGGCAGCGAGGTCGTCCACGACCGGGAGTCGCGGCCGGGGCTCGCGAATCTCCTGGAGATCCTGGCGGCGTGCACCGGCGGTGATCCCGCGGAGCTGGCGAGGTCCTACGACGGGTACGGGGCGCTGAAGAGAGACACCGCGGACGCGGTGATCGAGGTGCTGCGGCCCTTGCGCAAACGGCACCAGGAGCTGTGCGCCGACCCCGCCTATCTCGAGGGCGTGCTGCGGGAGGGGGCCGAACGGGCGCGCGGGATGGCGCGGCCGACGGTGGACGCCGCCTACCGGGCGATCGGCCTGCTGCCCGCCTCGGAGGGGGTTCCGTCGAACGCGGCCCGGTAGGCGCGGCGGCTGGTGGCGGGGGCCGCGGCTCGGTGCCGTACCGGCCGCGGCCTTCCCGGGTGATCAGCCGTTGTTGCCGGAGGCGAGCTCGCGGCTGCGGTCGCGGGCGGCCTCCAGGGCGGCGATGAGGGCCGCGCGGACGCCGTGGTTCTCCAGCTCGCGGATGGCGTTGATGGTGGTGCCGGCGGGGGAGGTGACGTTCTCCCGCAGCTTCACGGGGTGCTCGCCGCTGTCACGGAGCATCGTCGCGGCGCCGATCGCGGACTGCACGATCAGGTCGTGCGCCTTGTCGCGGGGCAGGCCGAGCAGGATGCCGGCGTCCGTCATCGCCTCGACCAGGTAGTAGAAGTAGGCCGGGCCGGAGCCGGAGAGCGCCGTGCAGGCGTCCTGCTGGGACTCGGGGACGCGGAGGGTCTTGCCGACGGCGCCGAAGATCTCCTCGGCGTGGGCGAGGTGGTCCGCGGTGGCGTGGCGGCCGGCCGAGATGACCGACATGGCCTCGTCGACGAGGGCGGGGGTGTTGGTCATGACGCGGACGACCGGGGTGCCCTCGGCGAGGCGCTCCTCGAAGTACGCGGTGGGGATGCCCGCGGCGCCGCTGATGACCAGGCGGTCGGCGGGGACGTGCGGGGCGAGCTCGTCGAGGAGGGTGCCCATGTCCTGCGGCTTGACCGTGAGGATCAGGGTGTCGGCGGTCTTGGCGGCTTCCTGGTTGGTGACCGGGGTGACGCCGTGACGCGCGCGGAGGTCGTCGGCGCGCTCCTGACGGCGGGCGGTGACCAGGAGGTCGGCGGGGGCCCAGCCGGCGCGGATCATTCCGCTGAGCAGGGCTTCGCCGATCTTGCCGGTGCCGAGGACTGCGACTTTCTGGGTCATGGCTGGGGGTGCCCTCCGGGGTGGGTCGTCCTGGGGGTGATTGTCCCATCCGGGAGGTGGCGGGGGCGGGGGTGTCCGGTGGGCGGACGGGCCGGTGGGGGTGCGGGACGGGTGGTTCGCCCCCGCGCCCCTTCCTCCCTTCCCGTCCCTGGGGGCTGCGCCCCCCAGACCCCCTTCGGCCCTTCGGGCCTCGTCCTCAAGCGCCGGACGGGCTGGTTATGCGCTCCTGCGCTTCAAGGTGGCCGCGCCCAAGGTCAGGACCAGGAGGGCGACGGCCGCGACGATCGTGACGTCGCGGAGGAACGCGGTCGTGAGGTCGGCGTGATGGAGGACCTCGTTCATGCCGTCGACGGCGTAGGACATGGGGAGGACGTCGGAGACGGCCTCCAGGACCGGGTGCATGGCGTCGCGCGGGGTGAAGAGGCCGCACAGCAGCAGCTGCGGGAAGATCACCGCCGGCATGAACTGCACCGCCTGGAACTCGGACGCCGCGAACGCCGACACGAAGAGGCCGAGGGCGGTACCGAGGAGCGCGTCGAGCAGAGCGACCAGGAGCAGCAGCCAGGGGCTGCCGACGACGTCGAGGTCCAGGAACCACACCGCGAGGCCGGTGGCGAGGGCCGACTGGACGACCGCGACGGCGCCGAACGCGAGGGCGTAGCCGGCGATCAGGTCGCCCTTGCCGAGGGGCATGGCGAGCAGGCGTTCCAGGGTGCCGGAGGTGCGTTCGCGCAGGGTGGCGATGGACGTGACGAGGAACATCGTGATCAGCGGGAAGATGCCGAGCAGCGAGGCGCCGATGGTGTCGAAGGTGCGGGCGCTGCCGTCGAAGACGTAGCGGAGCAGGAAGAGCATCACGCACGGGACGAGGATCATCAGCGCGATGGTGCGCGGGTCATGGCGGAGCTGGCGCAGGACCCGGGCGGCGGTGGCGGTGGTGCGCGGCAGGCTGAGGGCGCTCGTGGCGGTCATCGGGTGGGCTCCTTGGTGCTGGTGGCCGTTGCGGCCTCGTCGACCAGCCGGAGGAACGCGGCTTCGACGGTGTCGGCGCCGGTGCGGGTGCGCAGGGCCTCGGGGGTGTCGTCGGCGAGGACCTCACCCGCGCGCATGAGGAGCAGCTGGTGGCAGCGCTCGGCCTCGTCCATCACATGGGAGGAGACGAGGAGGGTGGCGCCGCGTTCGGTGGCCAGGTCGTGGAAGAGCTGCCAGAGGTCGCGGCGGAGTACGGGATCCAGGCCGACGGTGGGTTCGTCGAGGACCAGCAGTTCGGGCGTGCCGAGGAGGGCCACTGCGAGGGAGACGCGGCTGCGCTGGCCGCCGGAGAGGGCGCCGGCGAGGGCGTCGGCGTGACCGGTGAGGTCGACGTCGGCGATGGCCCGGGTGACGGCGTCGTGGCGGCGGTCGGCGGCGGACCTGCCCGGGTCGAGGATCGCGGCGAAGTAGTCGAGGTTCTGGCGGACGGTCAGGTCGTCGTAGACCGACGGGGCCTGGGTGACGTAGCCGATGCGGGTGCGCAGGGAGGGGTGGCCGGCGGGGCGGCCGAGGACGTCGAGGGTGCCGGTGACCTTGGCCTGGGTGCCGACGACGGCGCGCATGAGCGTGGACTTGCCGCAGCCGGAGGGGCCGAGGAGGCCGGTGATGCGGCCGCGAGGCACGGTGAAGCCGAGGCCGCGCAGCACGGTGCGGGAACCTCGGACGACGGTGAGGTCCTGGGCGTGGACGGCCGGCTCCTCCGGGGGCCGGGAGGAGTAATTCATCATGTGATGAATAGTCCTCCCGGCGGTGCGGACGCGTCAAGCCGTCGGCGGCCTGGAGGCGAGGAGGAGGATGACGTCGTAGGTCTCCTCGACGATCCCGTCCGGGAAGACCTCGAGGACGTGGCGGCGTTCGTCGGCGAGGAAGGCGGCGGTGCGGTCGGGGCTCTGGACGAGGAAGACGGAGTGGCTGCCGATGTTCGCCAGGTGGGCGTCCACGGGGACGCGGCGGCTCCAGCGGACGGTGCGGCGCGTGAAGTCCAGGCGGCCGGAGGGGTCGGCTGTCGTGGCGTCGATGTCGTTCTTCTCGCGGGAGAAGTCCCGCCCGAAGTGCCGGCCGGCCCGGGCGGACGCCTCGGCGATCCACGGGACGTCGTCGGCACTGGTGTTCCACCACAGGGCGAGGGCGCCGCCCGGGCGCAGTACGCGCAGGGCCTCCGGGACGGAGCGGGCGGGGTCGGTCCAGTGCCAGGACTGGGCGTAGGTGATCAGGTCCGCGCTGTGGGCGGCGAGGGGGAGGGCGTTGCCGTCACCGCGGACGACCGGTGTGCCGGGGAGCCTGCGGCGGAACTCCGCCGCCATGCCCTCGCCGGGTTCGACGGCGACGACGTGCGCGCCGCGGTCGAGAAGGCGGGCGGTGGCCGCCCCGGTGCCGGCGCCGACGTCCGCGATCCGGGATCCCGCGAGCGGGCGGCCGGTGAGCTCCTCGATCGCGTCGAACAGGGCGGGCGGATAGGTGGGGCGGTGGTCCGCGTACTGGGCGGCGACCGCGTTGAAGGAGTGGGCTCGGGCGGCGTGGGTGATCCGGTGGGCCCTGGATGTCGTCATACGGCCATGGTCGCCGCGGGACGGGGCCGGGGGGTGCGGGTTTTCCCGGGAGTTGGGGCGGCGGCCGGGTCAGGCGTCGCGGCGGCGGCGCTTGCGCGAAGGGTTGCCGGAGCGGCGGGTGACGCGGCGGTCGTACTCCTCGCGGGCCTGCGTGTACTCGGCGCGGCGCAGCTTCTCGCCGGGGGCCTCGGTGAGGGAGCGGAAGAAGTAGGCGAGGAGCGAGCCGACGAACCCGATGGACAGCAGTCCGCGCAGGGACGACTGGCGGTCGGGGTCGGGGCGGGTGGAGAAGGAGGACCAGGTGTGACCGAAGGCGAGGGCGCTGCAGACCGCGAACATCACGAGGACGAGCAGCGAGACGAAGCCGCCGACGGCGGCGATCTGGAGCCCTTGGTAGGCGAACCGCAGCACGAGACAGGCGGCGACCGCGGCGGCCAGCGACCCGACGGCCACGCCCAGCCGGCGGGCGGCGTACCCCCGGGAATGGTCGACCCAGGTCGTCCCGAAGAAACGGAGGGGTTCGGGCTGGGGGCCGGCGGGGGTGGCCGGGGTGCGGTGGTCAGAGGTTCCGTGTGCGTCGCTCACGGTTCGATTATCGCGCGGGGGCCCGGCTGGGCCGGGCCCCCGGGGGCGGTCAGGCGCAGGGCGAGGCCACGTAGCCGTCGCTGCCGGTGTGGACGTAGGCATCCGAGACGTACTGGCCGCTGGCGATGTTGTCCCAGATGGTCGACGTCCCGTACGGGCCGGTCTCCCTGGTGCCCGTTGTCTGGCAGTAGATCCTGACCTGGGAACCAGGCGTCAGCACCCGGACGACGGCGTAGTTCGTGCCCGGGCCGCTCCGCACGTTCACCTGATACCCGGGGCGATCGGATAGACGGTGGCGGCCGACGCCTGGGAGGCGCTGCCGAGCACCATCATGAAAGCGCCGGCAACGGCGGCCGACACGGCGAATCTGCTACGTACGGCATTCATGGTTCCTCCGGGACGTGTGATGGTCAGGCGCAGCGCGAGGCCACGTAGCCATCGCTGCCGGTGTAGATGTACGCGTCCGAGACGTACTGGGCGTTGCTGATGTTGTCCCAGATGTTCGACGTGCCGTACGGGCCGGCCACCTTGGTGCCGGGCCGCTGGCAGTAGATCGCGACGCGGGACCCTTCGGGCAGTACGCGGACGATGGGGTAGCCGGTTCCCGGACCGCTGCGGACATTCAGGCGGACGCCGGGCGCGACGTTGTAGTAGCGGACTCCCGCAGCGGCCGTGGTGACGGCCTCCTCGGTGGTCGCGGGCTCTTCGACACGATCGACGGGCATGGGCATCTCCCCCGTGTGTAACCCCAGGCGTAACCGGGGTTGCGTTGTTTCCCCCGAGTCGCGGCGTGAAACAACCGTTTACGACTCGAACACGGAGGCTAGCAAGCCTCCTCGGTCTCGTACGAGACATCGATTAGGCTCCGTGCGTCGCGCGCGCGTACGAACAGCACGGGGGTGGTTCCATGGCGCCACAGCGGGACGCCGGGGCGGGCGCGGAAGCGGAACGTCCCGAATTCGCCGGCCACTACCGGCTCGAACGCCGCCTGGGTTCGGGTGGCATGGGCGTGGTGCACCTGGCGCGCAGCACCTCCGGGCTGCGGCTCGCGGTGAAGGTCGTGCACGCCGAGTACGCCAAGAACCCCGAGTTCAGGGGCCGTTTTCGACAGGAAGTCGCGGCGGCCCGGCGGGTCAGCGGCGCGTTCACCGCCTCTGTCGTCGATGCCGACCCCGAGGCCGAGCGGCCCTGGATGGCGACCCTCTACATCCCCGGTCCGACGCTCGCCGACGAGGTGAAACGGAACGGTCCGCTGGACTCCTCCCAGCTACGGCGTCTGATGGCCGGATTGGCGGAGTCACTGCGCGACATCCACCGGGTCGGGGTCGTGCACCGGGACCTCAAGCCGAGCAACGTGCTGCTGTCCGAGGACGGTCCGAAGGTCATCGACTTCGGCATCTCACGGCCGAAAGACAGCGAACTGCGGACCGAGACCGGCAAGTTGATCGGCACGCCGCCGTTCATGGCGCCCGAGCAGTTCCGCCGGCCGCGCGAGGTGGGGCCGGCGGCGGACATCTTCGCGCTGGGGTCGGTGCTGGTGCACGCGGCCACGGGGCGCGGGCCGTTCGACTCCGACAGCCCGTACGTCGTGGCGTACCAGGTGGTGCACGACGAGCCCGATCTGACGGGCGTTCCCGACGAACTGTCCGGCCTGGTGCGGCGGTGCCTGGCCAAGGAGCCGGAGGAACGGCCCACGCCGGACGAGCTGATGGCCGGGCTGCGGGCGGTGGCGGCGTCGTACGACACCCGTGTCTTCATACCGAGCCAGCGCATCCTCGGCGACTCGGAGACAGAGGGCCGACCCGTTCCGGAGCGGTTCCCCGAAAAGCCTGCCCCTGTGGAACCGGCGTCACGACGCCGGCCCGGGGTTCGCCGGATTCTCGTGAGCGGCGCCGCGCTCGCGGCCGTCGTCACCGGCACCGTCGTCGCCGTGCAGTTGGGCGATGCCGCTGCCCCGGAGCGGCCCGCCACCCACAGCGCGGCGGCCTTCGCCGGCTGGACGTCCGAGCTCCTGTCCGCCACTGGCGGCATGCCGCAGTGCGCCGTCGCTTCCGGCGCGGTGCTCTGCGCGCACGGCGGGACGACGGTCGCGCTACGGGCGTCCGATGCCAAGGTCCTTTGGCGGCACGACATGGGCACCGAGGTCACCCGCCCCCCGGTGGTCACCGGCGACACCGTCCTGCCGTACGGGGGCGGCACGCGGCTGGAGGCGCTCGACGCCGTCTCGGGCCGCCATGTCTGGGCCCGGACGGTCCCCGAAGGCGTCGACGTCCGCGCCGCGGGCACGCTCGCGGTCCTCAGCGACCGGGACGGCACGGTGACGGGGGTGGACGGCGCCACCGGGGAGACCATGTGGGAGCGCACCGTCCCGGGCGCGGGCGAGATCACGGACGTCGCCGTGTTCGGCGCGTCGGACCTGCTTGTGACGAGCCCCGCACCCGACGGCGGCCACACCCAGGTGACCGCACTCGACCCGGGCGACGGCGAGGTGCTCTGGCAGGACCGGCTGGAAGGGACGCTGACACCCGTGGCGACCGACGGGGACGCCGTGCACTTCGTCTCCGCCGACCCGCGGTCCCCCCGGGCGGACGCCCTGGTGCGCCACACACCTGCCTCCGGTGACACGACGCGGTACGCCCTGCCCGTACCGCGCTACGACACCGTGGCCGCCGGGCGCGGGCAGATCGTGTACGTCATGGCCCAGGGCGGTTCGCTCGAAGCCTTCGACCTGGGCACCCGCGACCGCCTCTGGACCCTCGAGACCGGCCTCACCCGTGCCTCCGCCCCCGTCTCCGACGGCCGGCACCTCTTCCTGTCCGCGCCCGACGGGCGGCTGCTCGCCGTGGATGCGAGGTCCGGGCGGCTCATCGGACAGACCTCGCCGCGGCTCGGGGCCGGTGACCGGGTCGTCGCCTCGTTGCCCGCACCCGTCCTCGCCCACGACCGCGTCTACGCCTCCGCCCCCGACGGCACCGTCTTCGCCGTGGACGCGGGCGACCCCGCCGCCTGGTGACAGGGAGCGGGGTCGGACAGCCGGGTGCGGGGCCTCAGCCCAGCTTGGTCACGTCCCGGACCGCGCCCTTGTCCGCGCTCGTCGCCATCGCCGCGTACGCCCGCAGCGCCGCGGAGACCTTGCGGTCGCGGTTCTTCGGGGCGTAGCGGCCGCCGAGGGCCTCCTCGCGGCGGGCCAGCTCGGCGTCGTCGACCAGCAGCTCGATGGAGCGGTTCGGGATGTCGATGCGGATGCGGTCACCGTCCTCGACCAGGGCGATGGTGCCGCCCGAGGCCGCCTCGGGGGAGGCGTGGCCGATGGACAGGCCCGAGGTGCCGCCGGAGAAGCGGCCGTCGGTGATCAGCGCGCACGCCTTTCCGAGGCCGCGGCCCTTCAGGTACGACGTCGGGTAGAGCATCTCCTGCATGCCGGGGCCGCCCTTGGGGCCCTCGTAGCGGATGACGACGACGTCGCCCTCCTTGACCTGCTGGGTGAGGATCTTCTGGACGGCCTCCTCCTGCGACTCGCAGACGACCGCCGGGCCCTCGAAGGTCCAGATGGACTCGTCGACGCCGGCCGTCTTGACCACGCAGCCGTCGACGGCGAGGTTGCCGCGCAGCACCGCGAGGCCGCCGTCCTTGGAGTAGGCGTGCTCGACGGAGCGGATGCAGCCGCCCTCGGCGTCCTCGTCGAGGGAGTCCCAGCGCTCGGACTGGGAGAACGCCTCGGCGGAGCGCTTGCAGCCGGGGGCCGCGTGCCAGAGTTCGACGGCCTCCGGGGAGGGCGAACCGGCGCGGATGTCCCAGGTCTTCAGCCAGTCGGCCAGGGACGGGCTGTGGACGGCGTGGACGTCCTCGTTGAGCAGGCCCCCGCGGTGCAGTTCGCCGAGGAGGGCCGGGATGCCGCCGGCACGGTGCACGTCCTCCATGTAGTACGTGCGGTCCTTGGCGACGTTGGGCGCGACCTTCGCCAGGCAGGGGACGCGGCGCGAGAGGGCGTCCATCTCGGTGAGGCCGTAGGCGACCTCCGCCTCCTGGGCGGCGGCCAGCAGGTGCAGGATCGTGTTGGTGGAGCCGCCCATCGCGATGTCGAGCGCCATGGCGTTCTCGAAGGCCGCGGGGGTGGCGATGTTGCGGGGCAGGACCGACTCGTCGTCCTGCTCGTAGTAGCGGCGGGTGAGGTCCAGGACCGTGTCGGCCGCGCGGACGTACAGGTCCCTGCGGGCGGTGTGGGTGGCGAGGACCGAGCCGTTGCCCGGCAGGGACAGGCCGATGGCCTCGGTCAGGCAGTTCATCGAGTTGGCGGTGAACATGCCCGAACACGAGCCGCAGGTGGGGCAGGCGTTCTCCTCGATGCGGAGGATGTCCGCGTCGGAGATCTTGTCGTTGACCGCTTCCGACATCGCGTCGACCAGGTCGAGCGTGCGGACCGTGCCGTCGACGAGGGTGGCCCGGCCGGACTCCATCGGGCCGCCGGAGACGAAGACCGTGGGGATGTTCAGCCGCAGCGCGGCGTTCAGCATGCCCGGGGTGATCTTGTCGCAGTTGGAGATGCAGATCAGGGCGTCGGCGCAGTGGGCCTCGACCATGTACTCCACGCTGTCCGCGATCAGGTCGCGGGAGGGCAGCGAGTAGAGCATGCCGCCGTGGCCCATGGCGATGCCGTCGTCGACGGCGATGGTGTTGAACTCGCGCGGGATGCCGCCGGCCGCGACGACCGCCTCGCTGACGATCCGGCCGACCGGCGCGAGGTGGGTGTGGCCGGGGACGAACTCCGTGAAGCTGTTGGCGACCGCGATGATCGGCTTCCGGCCGATGTCCGCACCGGGTACACCGGAGGCGCGCATAAGGGCGCGGGCGCCCGCCATGTTGCGGCCGTGGGTGACTGTGCGGGACCTCAGCTCGGGCATCGTCGCTCGCTCCTTCAGACCTTCGGGGAGTCTCCGCCAGAGAGTTCTGACTGCCTCGAGCGTACGCCGGTCATCCAGAGGGCGGGACAAGGTGTCCGGAATACGGGACGCATGTCTCAGTGGTCCGGCGCTCAGGGCCCGGTGAGGTGCCCCTGCACGACCGGCGCGACCCGCCGGACGATGTCCTCCGGGTCGGCCGAGGCGAGCGGTTCCACCCGGATCACGTGCCGGATCATCGCGATGCCGACGAGCTGGGCGGCGGCCAGTTCGGCGCGCAGCTCCGCGTCCGGCAGGTCGAGCCGGCCGGTGATCCGGGTGAGCAGCTGGCCGGCGACGAGGCGCCGGAAGACGGCGGCCGCCGTCTCGTTGTCGACGGCGGAGCGGACGATCGCGAGGAGCGGGGTGCGGGTGACCGGGTTCTCCCACAGTCCGATGATCATTCGGGTCATCCGCTCGCCCACCTCGTCGAGCGGCCCTTCGAGCACCGGCTCCCGCTCGTCGATCACCGGTCCGAAGGCGACCTCGACGGCGGCCTCGAAGACCCGCTCCTTGGTGCCGAAGTAGTGGTGCACGAGGGCGGAGTCGACACCTGCGGCCTTGGCGATGCCCCGCACGGACGTCTTCTCGTACCCGCGTGCGGAGAACTCCTCGCGGGCCGCGTCGAGGATGCGGTCGCGGGTGCCGGCCGACTCGGCGGCCGGGGGGCGGCCGCGGCGCCGGGGGGCGCCGGTCCCGTCCGGGGAGGCGGCAGGGCCGTCGCTCGCGGGGGTGCCGTTCACCGCCGGGGGACCCGGAGGGAGGAGGGAGTGGACAGGGAGGACGCCGAGGCGAGGTGGAGGCGGGTGAAGGCGAGGGCCTCCGCCAGGTCGGCCTCACGTTCGGCGCTGGACATGGCGCGCCGGGTGTTGACCTCGATCACGACATGACCGTCGAAGCCGCTGCGCGCCAGCCCTTCCAGCACCTCGGCGCACGGCTGGTCGCCGCGGCCCGGCACCAGGTGTTCGTCCTTGGCGGACCCCCGGCCGTCGGCCAGGTGCACATGCCCCAGCCGGTCGCCCATCCGCTCGACCATCGCGAGGGTGTCGGTGCGGGAGGTGGAGGCGTGACTCAGGTCGATCGTGAAGTGGCGGTAGTCCTCCCTGGTCACGTCCCAGTCGGGGGCGTAGGCCAGCATCTCGCGGTCGCGGTAGCGCCACGGGTACATGTTCTCCACGGCGAACCGCACGTCGGTCTCGTTCGCCATCCGCCAGACGCCGTCGACGAAGTCGCGGGCGTACTGCCGCTGCCAGCGGAAGGGCGGGTGGACGACGACCGTCGACGCGCCGAGCTTCTCGGCGGCGGCCCGGGCCCGCTGGAGCTTGGTCCAGGGGTCGGTGGACCACACGCGCTGAGTGATCAGCAGACAGGGCGCGTGGACGGCGAGGACGGGGATGCGGTGGTAGTCGCTGAGCCGGCGGAGGGCCTCGATGTCCTGGCTGACGGGGTCCGTCCAGACCATCACCTCGACGCCGTCGTACCCGAGGCGCGCGGCGATCTCGAAGGCCGTCGCCGTCGACTCCGGGTAGACGGAGGCCGTCGACAGGGCGACCTTCGCATCCGGGATGCGGACTACGTCCCTTGCTTCTGCCACGAGCCTCAGGTTACGGGGTGGGGTGGGGGCGGTGCGGGGTACCGCCTGGCCGTTGTGGTGTTTGCCATAGCGGGCACGGGCGCCTTCGGGGCGGGCCCCCTCGGGGGTCAGGCGGGGCCCATGTGGTCCAGGCGGCGGAGTATGACGCCCTCCCGCAGCGCCCAGGGGCAGATCTCCAGGCGTTCCACGCCGAACAGGTCCATCGCGCCCTCGGCGACCATCGCGCCGGCGAGCAGCTGGCCCGCGCGGGCCTCGGACACGCCCGGCAGTTCGGCGCGCTCGGCGGCGGTCATCCCGGCCAGCCGCGGCACCCACGCCTCCAGCGACTCACGCTTCAGCTCGCGCTGGACGTACAGGCCCTCGGCGGAGCCCGGGGCGCCCGCGAGCCGGGCGAGCTGCTTGAAGGTCTTGGAGGTGGCCACCACGTGGTCCGGGGCTCCGAACCGGCTGAAGTCGCCGACCGAGCGCGCTATTTCCGTACGCACGTGGCGGCGCAGCGCGCGGACGTCCTCGGCCTCGGGCGGGTCTCCGGGCAGCCAGCCCGCGGTGAGGCGGCCCGCGCCGAGCGGGAGCGACACCGCCGCGTCCGGCTCCTCGTCCATGCCGTAGGCGATTTCCAGCGAGCCGCCGCCGATGTCGATGACGAGCAGCTTCCCCGAGGACCAGCCGAACCAGCGGCGGGCGGCGAGGAAGGTGAGCTTCGCCTCCTCCTCGCCGCTGAGCACCTGGAGTTCGACGCCGGTCTCGTCGCGGACGCGGGTGAGGACGTCGTCGGCGTTGCTCGCGTCGCGCACGGCGGACGTCGCGAACGGCAGCAGCTCCTCCACGCCCTTGTCCTCGGCGGCCTGGAGCGCCTCGTGCACGACCGACACCAGCCGGTCGATGCCGTCGGGGCCGATCGATCCGTCGTCGTCGAGGAGCTGGGCGAGGCGCAGTTCGACCTTGTGCGAGTGCGCGGGCAGCGGCCGCGCGCCGGGGTGGGCGTCGACCACCAGCAGGTGCACCGTGTTCGAACCCACGTCGAGGACACCGAGTCTCATGTACGAAACGCTACTGCCCGCAGCACGCCGTGATGCCCGCTTCCCGACGGCCGGACCGGTGCCGGTGCGGGCGCGCGGCGACTTACCCTGGACAGGTGCCAAAGACGAAAAAGGCGAAGGACGAGAAGACGGACAAAACGGCCAGGAAGGAAAAGCGGGCCGGGCTGGCCGGGGATCCTTCGCGGGTGCCGACCCCGCCGCAGGCGCCGCATCCGGCCCCTGCCGACGACGAGCAGGGGCTCGACTTCGCCCGCGCTTGGGTGGAATTCCCTGATCCGGCGGACGACGAGCAGGTCTTCCGCTGCGATCTGACATGGCTCACCTCACGGTGGAACTGCATCTTCGGCAGCGGCTGCCAGGGCATCCAGGCGGGCCGCGCGGACGACGGGTGCTGCACCTTGGGTGCCCACTTCTCCGACGAGGACGACGAGAAGCGCGTCGCCCAGCATGTGGCGCGTCTCACACCGGACATCTGGCAGCACCACGCGGAGGGCACCCGCAACGGGTGGATCTCCGAGGACGAGGACGGCGAGCGGCAGACGCGCCCCTTCCAGGGCTCGTGCATCTTCCAGAACCGCCCCGGGTTCAAGGGCGGCATGGGCTGCTCGCTGCACATCCTCGCCCTCAAGGAGGGCCGTGAGCCGCTGGAGACCAAGCCGGACGTCTGCTGGCAGCTCCCGGTCCGGCGCACGTACGACTGGATCGACCGGCCCGACGACACGCGCGTGCTGCAGGTGTCGATCGGCGAGTACGACCGGCGCGGCTGGGGCCCCGGCGGCCACGACCTGCACTGGTGGTGCACATCGGCGACCTCGGCGCACGGCGCGGGCGAGCCGGTGTACGTCTCCTACCGCGCGGAGCTGATCGAGCTGATGGGCAAGGCGGGGTACGACCGCCTGGTCGAGCTGTGCGAGGAGCGGCTGGCGTCACAGCTGCCGCTGCTGGCGCCGCATCCGGCGGACCCGTCCTGACGGGCCCCTCCCGGCGTCATCGGCGCCCGTTCCCCGTTAAAGGGGACGGGCGCCTTTTCACGTCTTCCGCTTCTACGACGTGCCTGGGTCCGGGGTGCCCGGTTCGGCGGGCGTGGAGACGCTCGGCTCCGGCGGCTCGGGCACCGAGGGCGACGGCTCGGTGGGGGACGGATCGGTCGGGGCGGGATCGTCCGTCGAGGGCTCCGGGTCCGGGTCCGAGGACGACGGCGGGTCGGTGGGCGTGGGGTCGGAGGGCGACGGAGTCGTGGGGTCCGGGTGCGAGGGCGACGGGGGCGGGCCGCTCGGCGTGCCCGGAGCCGACGGGAAGCCGGTGACCGGGGTCGACGGGGCGGGACCGTACCCCTCGATGGACACCACCGAGCCCGCCGGCGAGATCGCCACCGTGGCCCGCCAGTGGCCGGACGGTTCGCGCAGCTGGTCGACGAAGACCCGGATCGTGACCGACTCGCCCGGCTCGAGGGTGCCCGAGGAGCGGTTCAGGTAGAGCCAGGAGGCGCCGGTGGACGCGGACCAGCGGACCGGTCCGTCGCCCCGGGCGGTCAGGGTGATCAGCGTGGTGTCACCGCTGTGGGCGGCCGTCACGCCGAGCTCGGCGGCGCCCTTGTGTCCTGCGCCGGCGACCTCGACGACCTCCACGGACACGTCCGGCGCGCCGTCGGCGCCGAAGCGGGTGGTGGGGCGGGGCTCGGCGTTGCCGGCGTTCTCGTAACCGGCGCCGCCCTCGCCGTCGAACTCCACGGTGCCGTCCTCGCGCGCGGAGGACGGGCCGCCGCCCACGCCCTCGCCCACCGGCGTGCCCCGGTAGGCGGCCCACAGCGCCAGCACGGGCGCGGCGACGACCGTGGCGACGACGGTCGTGGTGACGGCACGCGCGCGGAGGCGGTCGCGGCGGGCGACCCGGTCCTTGGGGTCCATGGGGAAGCCGCGCCGGTCGAAGCGGGGCGCGGCGCCACGCGCGCGGGGGTGGTGCGCGAGGGCGGTGTGCAGGGCGGCGGTCGGCGCCGGCACGAGCGGCAGGGTGTCCGGGGTGACGCTGGTGCCGGGCCACCGGCCCGGCACGGCCCGCTCGGCAGTGCGGCGGCAGCGCGGGCAGTCGTCGACATGGCGGACGAGTTCGCGGCGCAGCGTGGTGCCGAGCACCATCTGCTGGTCGCCGGTGAGGTGCGCCACGCCCGGGCAGGCGCCGGTCTCCACGACGGCGAGGGCCGCACGGGTGCGTTCCACCTCGCAGGCCGCGGTGGCGAGCAGTTCGCGTGTCGCGGCCGGTGCCATGCCGAGCACGGAGGCGACCTCGTGGGCGGCGAGACGGTGCCGGACGGCGAGCTCGAGCGCCTCGCGCTGCTCCGGGCTGGTCCCGGCGGCCTCCGGCCAGGCCAGCGCGGCCAGTTCACGGCGGCGCCGTTCCTGCTCCTCGGGAGCCACGGCGGAGGCGTCCTGGTGTCCCGCGGAGGCGCGCTTCCTGCCGGAGCGGCCGCCGGCGTGGGAGGCCTGACGCTTCTGCCTGGCCTCGGCCAGCTTGCGCAGACACGCCCAGCGGGCGAGGGCGTACAGCCACGCGCGGAGGCTGCCGAGTTCGTCCGGGACGTGCCGGTCGCGGCGCTCCGCGAGGTGGAGCGCGTCGGCCAGGGCGGCGGTCGCCGCGTCGTGGTCGCACAGGACGGACAGGCAGTAGGTGAACAGGCCGTCCAGATGCGGCTCGTAGCGGGCGGCCGGCCGCCCGGCCTGCGTGCGCGCGGCCGCCCGGTCGCGCGCTTCCCGGTGGGTCCGGTGGGTTCCGTGCGTACGGGTGGACGTACGGGTCGAGGTGTCCGGGCCGCTGCTCGTCATTCGGCGACCGTAGGGGCCGGGCGGCGACGCCTTCCGGTGCCGTGCGCACTTTTAATCCGTACGGGTGAAACGATCCCTCAATCCGGGGACAGGAACCTTTCCCCGCCGCGTGAGCGGCCACGGCGCGGGGCGCCCGTCTCCAGGACACGAGCGCCTGACGTGCCCCCGCAAGGGTGACCCTTCCGCGCCCACGCGGCCCCCGGTGGACCGCGCGCCACCCGGCGGACGGGGACCGCGGCCCCCACGGGAGCGGGCGTCCGTCGCCTTCCGGGTGCGGGGACGGCCTGGCGGACCGGGGCCACCCGCGGCGGCCCACCTGACGGGCCGCACAACCCCCGTCGGCCCGGGGGCGGACCCGGTCTCAGAGGGGGCGGACCCCCGGTGTCAGAGGGGGCCGTTACCTTTTGGGCATGGCTGCCCGTACCAAGACCTCCAAGGACCGTCCGTCCTACCGCTGCACCGAGTGCGGATGGCAGACGGCCAAGTGGCTCGGGCGGTGTCCCGAGTGCCAGGCCTGGGGGACGGTCGAGGAGTACGGTGCGGCGCCCGCCGTGCGGACCACCGCGCCGGGCCGGGTCACCACGTCCGCGCTGCCCATCGGGCAGGTCGACGGGAAGCAGGCCACCGCCCGCTCCACGGGCGTGCCCGAGCTGGACCGGGTGCTCGGCGGCGGGCTGGTGCCGGGGGCCGTGGTGCTGGTCGCGGGCGAACCGGGCGTGGGCAAGTCCACACTGCTGCTGGACGTCGCCGCCAAGTCCGCGAGCGACGAGCACCGCACGCTGTACGTCACCGGTGAGGAGTCGGCGAGTCAGGTCCGGCTGCGCGCCGACCGCATCCACGCCATCGACGACCACCTCTACCTCGCCGCCGAGACGGATCTGTCCGCCGTGCTCGGCCACTTGGACGCGGTGAAGCCGTCGCTGCTGATCCTGGACTCGGTGCAGACGGTGGCGTCCCCCGAGATCGACGGCGCGCCGGGCGGCATGGCCCAGGTGCGCGAGGTGGCGGGCGCGCTGATCCGCGCCTCCAAGGAGCGCGGGATGTCCACGCTCCTCGTGGGACACGTCACCAAGGACGGCGCCATCGCGGGCCCCCGTCTGCTGGAGCACCTGGTGGACGTGGTGCTGCACTTCGAGGGCGACCGGCACGCGCGCCTGCGCCTGGTCCGCGGCGTCAAGAACCGCTACGGCACGACCGACGAGGTCGGCTGCTTCGAACTGCACGACGAGGGCATCACGGGCCTCGCGGACCCGAGCGGACTCTTCCTGACCCGCCGGGCCGAACCGGTCCCGGGCACCTGTCTGACCGTCACCCTGGAGGGCCGCCGCCCGCTGGTCGCCGAGGTGCAGGCGCTCACCGTGGACTCGCAGATCCCCTCCCCCCGCCGCACCACCTCGGGCCTGGAGACCTCCCGGGTGTCGATGATGCTGGCCGTGCTGGAACAGCGCGGCCGGATCAGCGCCTTGGGCAAAAGGGACATCTACTCCGCGACGGTCGGCGGTGTGAAGCTCTCCGAGCCGGCCGCGGACCTGGCCGTCGCGCTCGCCCTGGCGTCGGCCGCGAGCGACACCCCGCTGCCGAAGAACCTCGTCGCGATCGGCGAAGTGGGCCTCGCCGGCGAGGTGAGACGCGTCACCGGCGTGCAGCGCAGGCTCGCCGAGGCGCACCGCCTGGGCTTCACGCACGCCCTGGTGCCGGGCGATCCGGGCAAGGTACCGGCGGGCATGAAGGTACTGGAAGTGGCGGACATAGGGGACGCGCTGCGGGTCCTTCCCCGCTCCCGTCGGCGAGAGGCCCCACAGGAGCCGGAGGACCGCCGGTAGACTTTGCCCAGGTCTCGCCCGTCCGTACGAAGCGCGGGGGCGCCCAGAACCTGCGACCGGAGGAGTGCAGTGGCAGCCAACGACCGGGCAGCAGCTCCCGGAAAGTCCGGTGGGAGTGCCGGTTCCGATGGCCTGATGCGCGCCTCGCTGAGCGCCGTGGCACCCGGTACCGCCTTGCGTGACGGCCTGGAGCGCGTGCTCCGCGGCAACACGGGCGGGCTCATCGTGCTCGGCTCGGACAAGACCGTCGAGACGCTGTGCAGCGGCGGCTTCGTGCTGGACGTGGAGTTCACCGCGACCCGGTTGCGTGAGCTGTGCAAGCTGGACGGCGGCATCGTGCTGTCCTCGGACCTGTCGAAGATCCTGCGGGCCGGCGTGCAGCTGGTCCCGGACCCGACGATCCCCACGGAGGAGACGGGCACCCGGCACCGCACCGCCGACCGCGTCTCCAAGCAGGTCGGTTTCCCCGTGGTCTCCGTCTCCCAGTCGATGCGGCTGATCGCCCTGTACGTCGACGGGCAGCGCCGCGTCCTGGAGGACTCGGCGGCGATCCTGTCCCGCGCCAACCAGGCGCTGGCCACCCTGGAGCGGTACAAGCTCCGCCTCGACGAGGTCGCGGGCACGCTGTCCGCGCTGGAGATCGAGGACCTAGTGACGGTCCGGGACGTCTCCGCGGTCGCGCAACGCCTGGAGATGGTGCGCCGCATCGCCACCGAAATCGCCGAATACGTGGTCGAACTGGGCACCGACGGCCGTCTTCTCGCCCTCCAGCTCGACGAGTTGATCGCCGGCGTGGAGCCCGAGCGCGAACTGGTCGTCCGGGACTACGTCCCCGAGCCGACCGCGAAGCGCTCCCGCACGGTCGACGAGGCGCTGCACGAGCTGGACGCGCTCACGCACGCGGAGCTGCTGGAGCTGCCGACGGTGGCGCGGGCGCTGGGGTACACCGGCTCCCCGGAGACCCTGGACTCGGCGGTGTCGCCGCGCGGCTTCCGCCTGCTGGCGAAGGTCCCCCGCCTGCCCGGCGCGATCATCGACCGCCTGGTGGAGCACTTCGGCGGCCTGCAGAAGCTACTCGCCGCGAGCGTGGACGACCTCCAGACGGTGGACGGCGTGGGCGAGGCCCGGGCCCGCAGCGTCCGAGAGGGCCTCTCCCGCCTGGCGGAGAGCAGCATCCTCGAACGCTACGTCTGACCGATCACCCAGAGGGGAGCGCCCCGAAGGGGCGCGGGGAACCGCGCGACCAGCCCTTACCAACCCGCGGGCGAGGACGCCCGAGAAAAAACGCTAGTCGGCCTTCAGCACGAACGACGTCCGCACCTTCTCGAACCCGGGCGCCTTCGCCTCGACCAGGTACGTCCCCGGCTCGGCCGCCCCCGCCTTCGGTGTCGCACACGACGCCGCACTCGGCTTACGGTCCCACTTCACGGTGTACGTGATGCTGTCCCCCGCCGGCACCCGGAAGGCCAAACTCCGCGCGCCCTTCGGGCAGTCGTCCGACGCCCAGAACGTGTCGTCGTCCGTCGCCTGCGACACCGTCAGAACGGTCCGCTCAGGACCGAGGTCGATCTTGCAGTCGCTCCCGGAAGTGTTCCGCGCGGTGAGCAGGAACGCAGGCGTCTCACCCGGCCCGTACGTGTTGCGCTCACTCCTCAGACTGAAACGGACCGCGTTTGCCGAGCAGTTGGGCAGTCCGGACCCGGACCCGGCCGGCAACGCGTCCCCCGCGCCGACTCCCGCGGACGTACCGCCCTCGGAACCGCCACCGGCGCTGCCGCCCGAACCTTCCGCGCCCCCGGCCCCCGCGGAGTCCGCCGGGTCACCGTCACCGCTCGCGCCGTCAGAACCGGAACCGGACGAACCGCCGGAGTCGCCGGAGCCGTCGCCGGACCCCTCCGTCCCGCCGTCGCCCGTCTCGTCGCGTCCGCCCGGCGCCTGACTGATCGCGGGACCCGAACCGGACGGTCCCGGGGTGATGGAGGGCGCGGGATTCTTGCCGTTGGCCCCGTTGTCCGAGCCGTTGCCGTTCCCGCCCGCGGAGACCACGACCCAGGTGATCAACAACGCCAACAGGGCGAGCACGGACAGCAGTACGGCCCTCCGACGCCAGTAGATGGAGGAGGGAAGCGGCCCGACCGGATTGCGCAGAGATCCCACGGCGCAAACTGTACGAGAGATCCGAGCGTTCGCTTGTCCCACCCGCCGCTCAGCACGCAACTTTTCCGGATCATCATCCCGGTAACCGGCCGCCCACCCCTGTCTTTCGTCGGGTGCGACACCCGACGATCGCTCGATGTGACCGTTCCGGCCGTTCCCTTACGGTCGGTGACCATGGACTTCGTGGACAGCGGGCTCTGCCGCGACATCGCGGACCACGCGCACCACGCCCCGGCGTGGCCGCGGCACACGGCCGAGATCGGGACGGAGGCCGGACTCCTCGTGTTCGTCGCGCTGTTCGCTCTCGGCCGGTGGCGCGCACGGCGCTTCGACGTCCGCGCGTTCGCGATCGCGGTCCTTGCACCCCTGGCCACGGCTGTGGCGTACGTCTGCAGCGAGGCCCTCAAGTAGGTGGTGCGGGAGGAGCGTCCGTGCCGGACGGTGGCCCGACGCCGCGCCCTCCCCGGCGGAGTGTCCGCCGCACGGCGACTGGTCGTTCCCGAGCAACCACGCTGCCACCACCGGCGCCTCGGCCGCCACGCTGGTGCTCGTGCGCAGGACCCTCGTCCGGCCGGCGGCTGCGCTGGCCCTTCTCGCCGTGTTCTCACGGGTGTTCGCGGGTGTCCACTATCCGCACGACGTGGCCGCGGGTCTGCTGCTGGGCGCCGCCGTCGCGCTGACCGTCGTCGCCCTGGCCAAAGGGAGCGCCACATGGCTCGCGGCCACGGTGCGCGGCTCAACGGCACCTGTGGCGCGGCGGATCACCGAACCTGGCCCACGGGCCACCGCTCTCCCCCACACCTCCCACCGCCGCCTCCGACCACCCGTCACCTCCCTACAACGCCCGCCTCATACGCGACGATCGCCCCCTGTACGCGATTGCGCACACCGGACCGGTCCAGGACCGCGCTCACGTACGCCTACCGGGCGGCCAGGCAACAGGGAGGCGCAGTCCCCGCCAACGCCCGTGTCGCGTGGGTGTGTTCGGAGCGCGTGCCGGCACGGTGCGGACGGCCTTCCCGGCCGTGCGAGTCCCGTCCAGGCGGGGCATGCGGACGTCGAGCAGGGCCACGTCGGGGCGGAACGCGCGGGTGAGTTCGACGTCCTCGCGCCCGTCGCCCGCCTCTGCGACGACCTCCGCCAGGAGTTCACGCGATGATCCGGGCCCTGCTGGCCGACGACGAACCAGGCGGCTCTGGTCGTCGAAGCAGAGCCGGCAGTGGTCCGCGTGCGTCTCGGGGTGCGCGTACCAGTCGGCCGCCGCCGCGACCAGGCGCGGGTGAAGGGCGCGGAGGGCGAACGGGACGGCGCCGACAGCCTGCCCGTCCGCTCGGGGACGTGCGCCCGTACCCGGTACCAGCCCTCGTGTGGGCACGCCTCGAGGGTTCCGCGGGCGCGTCGGCCAGGCACAGCGCGGCCGTCAGGGCGAACGCGGCGAGGGCGCGGCGGCGAGCATCCCCGGCCCCGGCCGTCTGTCGCCGAAGGAGGCACGGCTCGTTCAGCCCGAGCCAGACAGCGCGCACGCCCGGGAGGACAGGCCCCGCCCAGAACAGGCGGCGCGCGGCGGCTGCCGGGTGTCCGCCCCTGCCGCCGGAGGACAAGCCCCGCGCAGAACAGGCGGCGCGCGGCGGCCGTCGGGTGTCCGCCCCTGCCGATCGTCAGGGGCGGTGTCACTCTCCGGGAGGGCTCGGCATGCCGACCCCGCCCCCTCCTCCCCCGTGCGGCCGCACGCACCCGTCCCCGCTCGGGGAACGAGGGGACCTACCCCGTGGCGCTCGGCCGCCCACGCGGCCCGGCGTGGCAGGATCGACACGTCATGACTGCTCCCACGAAGCCCCCGTACGGCACCGCCGCCGATTCCGTTTCCGAGCGCGCTCCCGGTGAGCCGCTGCACTCCCCCGTCATCGACTGGTTCGACGAGCACGCCCGGGATCTTCCGTGGCGGCGCCCGGAGGCCGGCGCGTGGGGGGTGATGGTCAGTGAGTTCATGCTGCAGCAGACCCCGGTCAACCGGGTGCTGCCCGTCTACGAGCAGTGGATGGCCCGGTGGCCGCGCCCCGCCGGCCTCGCCGCCGAGGCGCCCGGCGAGGCCGTCCGCGCCTGGGGCCGGCTCGGCTACCCGCGCCGCGCCCTGCGGCTGCACGGAGCCGCCGTGGCCATAACGGAGCGGCACGGCGGCGACGTCCCCTCCGACCACGCCCAGCTGCTGGCGCTGCCCGGCATCGGCGAGTACACCGCCGCGGCCGTGGCGTCGTTCGCCTACGGGCAGCGGCACGCGGTGCTGGACACCAACGTCCGCCGGGTGTTCGCCCGCGCGGTCAGCGGCACGCAGTACCCGCCGAACGCCACCACCGCCGCCGAGCGCCGGCTCGCCCGCGCGCTGCTGCCGGAGGACGCGGCCACGGCCGCCCGGTGGGCCGCCGCCTCCATGGAGCTGGGCGCGCTGGTGTGCACGGCGAAGAGCGAGGCGTGCCACCGCTGCCCGATCGCCGCGCAGTGCGCCTGGCGGCTGGCGGGCAAGCCCGCGCACGACGGGCCGCCGCGCCGCGGGCAGACGTACGCGGGCACCGACCGCCAGGTGCGCGGCCGGCTCCTCGCGGTGCTGCGGGAGGCGCACGGACCGGTGCCGCAGGCGGCGCTGGACCGGGTGTGGCACGAGCCGGTGCAGCGGGCCCGCGCGCTCGACGGGCTGGTGTCGGACGGCCTGGTGGAGCCGATGCCGGGCGGTCTCTACCGGCTGCCGCTGACCTGATCACGGGTCGTTTCCCGCCACACGGTTCACGCCCGTCACACCCCGCATGACGGGCGTACCGCCGTATATCCGTACAGGACGGTCCGCCGTTTCGTCCCGTTCGTCCCTCCGTTACACAACCGACGGACACCCGAGGGCTGCTCGCAGGGTGCTCCGCACAGTGCCGTGACAACGCCTCCGTAGTTTCGATCGCGTGCTCGACCTGAGCACACGAGACGGAACACGAGCGGTACGGCCGGCCCGCGGGGGCGGGCCGGAACGGGGACCGGAAGGCGGTACACCATGGCGAAGGGCGAGGTGCTCGAGTTCGAGGAGTACGTCCGCACCCGGCAGGACGCGCTGCTGCGCAGCGCCCGGCGCCTGGTCCCGGATCCCGTCGAGGCGCAGGACCTGCTGCAAACCGCGCTGGTGCGCACGTACGGCCGCTGGGAGACCATCGAGGACAAGCGGCTGGCCGACGCCTATCTGCGCCGTGTCATGATCAACACGCGGACGGAGTGGTGGCGGGCGCGCAAGCTGGAGGAGGTGCCCACCGAGCAGCTCCCCGAGTCGCGCGTGGAGGACGCCACCGAGCAGTACGCGGACCGCGCCCTGCTGATGGACGTGCTGAAGGTCCTCGCCCCGAAGCAGCGCAGCGTCGTGGTGCTGCGACACTGGGAGCAGATGTCCACGGACGAGACGGCCGCCGCACTCGGCATGTCGGCCGGAACGGTCAAGAGCACGCTGCACCGGGCGCTGGCCCGGCTCCGCGAGGAGCTGGAGTCCCGCGATTCGGACGCACGCGCGCTGGAGCGTGAGGAGCGGGAGCGTTGCGCGGCCTGACCGGCTCGGGGCCCGATCGGGCCCGGTCCACCGCCCGGACGGCGAGTACGGCGACGGCCGTGCTCGCCGCCGTTGCGCTGTTCGGGACCGGATGCGGCGCGGGCGGCACCGGCGCCCGGGACGAGGGCCCGGCGCGGGTGGACGGCGGGGCCAGCCCGGCCGCCCCCGCCACCGCGTCCTCGCCGACGCCCGAGCGGGTGGACGCGGTACGGCTGATCAAGGGGGACCCGGCCGTGTCGGCCGAGGTGAAGCGGGAGCTGAAGCCCTGCGTCGCCGACGAGTACCCGGTGGACGTCAGCTACGGCAACCTCACGGGCGAGGCCCGCGACGACGTCGTCGTCAACGTGCTGACCTGCGGTGACGCTGTCGGTGTCGGCGCGTACGTGTACCGGCACCAGGGCGACGGCTACGTCAACGTGTTCAGCGCGGAGGAGCCTCCGGTCTACGCCGAGATCGACCGCGGGGACCTGGTGGTGACCAAGCAGGTCTACGACCGCGGCGACCCGGTGTCGAGCCCGTCCGGCGAGGTGGTGATCACGTACCGCTGGCTCTCGGGCAGGTTCGACGAGAAGTACCGCACGCACAACGAGTACGGGCCGGTCGCCGGCGCGGCGCCGACACCGGCGCCGGAAGGCTGAGACACGGCTCACAGCGGGAACCGCCGGCGGAACCTCGCACGATGAAGGGGTGAACCCGTCGCGCGGCCGGCGCGTCCCGTGGGGTGGGCCACAGACACGACGACCGGGCGGGTGCGGGGGCACGCCCGGTCCGGGACCACACGAGAACTGAGAGCAGCGGGATGGCAGACCAGACCCATGTCCTGTTCGTCGAGGACGACGACGTCATCCGTGAGGCCACCCAGCTCACGCTGGAGCGGGACGGCTTCGCGGTCACCGCGAAGCCCGACGGGCTGTCGGGTCTGGAGGCGTTCCGCGCCGACCGGCCGGACATCGCGCTCCTCGACGTCATGGTGCCCGGCCTGGACGGCGTCAGCCTGTGCCGGCGGATACGGGACGAGTCGACCGTTCCGGTGATCATGCTGTCGGCGCGTGCCGACGCCATCGACGTGGTGCTGGGCCTGGAGGCGGGCGCCGACGACTACGTGACCAAGCCGTTCGACGGCGCGGTCCTGGTCGCCCGGATCCGCGCGGTGCTGCGCCGCTTCGAGCGGGCGGGCGGCGCGGGCGCCGGACCGGACGGTGGTCCCGTGCTGGCCTTCGGCGAGCTGGAGATCGACACCGAGGGCATGGAGGTGCGCAAGGCCGGGCAGCCGGTGGCGCTCACCCCGACCGAGATGCGGCTGCTGCTGGAGTTCTCCGCGGCGCCGGGCACCGTCCTCAGCCGCGACAAGCTGCTGGAGCGGGTGTGGGAGTACGGCTGGGGCGGCGACACCAGGGTCGTCGACGTCCATGTGCAGCGGCTGCGCGCGAAGATCGGCCAGGACCGGATCGAGACGGTCCGCGGCTTCGGCTACAAGCTGAAGGCCTGAGCGGGCGGATGCGCGGACACCTCCGGCGCCTGGTGACGGCGTTCGTACGGCAGGCCGGCATCGGCGCGGGCCTGCGATGGAAGCTCAGCGCGGCCATCGCGCTGGTCGGCGCGCTGGTTGCGGTCGCGCTCAGCCTGGTCGTGCACAACGCGGCCCGGGTGTCGATGCTGGACAACGCACGCGACCTGGCCGACGAGCGCATCATGATCGCCCAGCGGAACTACGAGCTGTCCGGGCGGCTGAACTTCCCCAACACCAAGATCGACGACCCGCAGCTGCCCGCGGAGCTGCGCGCCAAGGTCGAGGAGGGCCGCCGCGCCACGTACGTCGCCGACCGGGGCGGCGCGCCGGACATCTGGGCGGCGGTGCCGCTGAAGAACGGGCACGTGATGTCGCTGCACTCCGGCTTCACCGACCGCAGCTCGGACATCCTCAAGGACCTCGACCAGGCCCTGTGGATCGGCTCCATCGCGACCGTGCTCGGCGGCTGCGCGCTCGGCGTGCTCATCGGCGGACACCTGTCCCGGCGGCTGCGCAAGGCGGCCACGGCGGCCAACCGGGTCGCGGGGGGCGAGACGGGCGTACGGGTGCGGGACTCCATCGGCGGGGTGGTGCGGGACGAGACCGACGACCTGGCCAGTGCGGTCGACGCCATGGCGGACGCGCTGCGGCAGCGGCTGGAGGCGGAGCGCCGGGTGACCGCCGACATCGCCCACGAGCTGCGCACCCCGGTGACCGGCCTGCTCACCGCGGCGGAGCTGCTGCCGCCGGGCCGGCCCACGGAGCTGGTGCAGGACCGGGCGCGGGCGATGCGCACCCTCGTCGAGGACGTCCTGGAGGTCGCCCGGCTCGACAGCGCCTCCGAACGGGCCGAGCTGCAGGACATCCTGCTCGGCGAGTTCGTCGCCCGCCGGGTCGCGGCGAAGGACCCGGACGCGGTCGTGCGGGTGATGCACGAGTCGGAGGTCACCACCGACCCGCGGCGGCTGGAGCGGGTGCTGTTCAACCTGCTCGCCAACGCGGCGCGGCACGGGGCTCCGCCCATCGAGGTCTCCGTCGAGGGGCGGGTCGTCCGGGTCCGCGACCACGGGCCCGGCTTCCCGGAGGACCTGCTCGCCGAGGGGCCGAGCCGCTTCCGCACCGGCAGCGCGGACCGGGCGGGCCGGGGCCACGGCCTGGGCCTGACCATCGCGGCCGGCCAGGCCCGCGTCCTGGGCGCCCGCCTGACCTTCCGCAACGTGCGCCCGCCGGGCGCCCCGCCCGACACGCCCCCCGAGGGCGCCGCGGCCGTCCTGTGGCTCCCGGAACACGCCCCGACGAACACGGGGAGCTACCCGGTGCTGGGGCAGTGAGAAAGGGCTCCCCGGGGCGCGATGGGCGCCTCGGGAAGCCCCTTGGTGTCTCCAACCGTCTCGGGAAAGCCCTTGGTGTCTCAGACCGTCTCGGGGAAGCCCCTCCGTCTCAGACCGCCTCGGGGAAACCCTGCCGCTCAGACCGCCTCGGGGAAACCCCTGCCGCTCAGACCGCCTCGGGGAAACCCTGCCGTCTCAGACCGTCTCCGGCGCGGGCGCCGGGGTGTCCTCCTGCTGGGGGCCCGCACCCTTCAGGGGGACTTCCCTGACGAAGACCGCCGCCGCCAGCGACAGCACGGCGACGACCGAGCCCAGCAGGAACGCGCCGTGCGTGCCGGAGGAGACCGCGTGCTGGTACGCCTCGCGGGCGGCCTCCGGCAGCTTCGCCAGGCTCGCCGCGTCGAGCTGGGCGGACTGCTCGGTCACCTCGGAGCCCAGCGCGCCCGCCCGCTGCGCCATGACGTCCTGGACGCGGTGGTTGAACAGCGCACCCATGACCGCGACGCCGAACGACGAGCCGAGGGTGCGGAACAGGGTGGTCGTGGAGGACGCCACGCCCATGTCCTTCAGCTCCACGCTGTTCTGCGCGACCAGCATGGTGATCTGCATCAGGCAGCCCATGCCGAGGCCGACCACGGCCATGAAGACGCCGGAGGTGAGACGGGACGTCCCGGTGTCCATCGTCGACAGCAGGTACAGGCCGGCGATCAGCAGCGCGCTGCCGACCACCGGGAAGACCTTGTAGCGGCCGGTGTTCGTGGTCACCCGGCCCGCGACCATCGAGGTGACCAGCATCGCCCCGAGCATCGGCAGGAGCAGCAGACCGGAGTTGGTCGCCGAGGCGCCCTGCACGGACTGCTGGTACAGCGGCAGGAAGAGCGTCGCCCCGAACATCACGAAGCCCACGATGAAGCCGATGACGGACATCAGCGTGAAGTTGCGACTGCGGAAGATGTGCAGTGGCACCACCGGTTCGGCGGCCCGGGTCTGCCAGAACACGAAGCCGACCAGGGACGCGACACCGAGGGCGGTCAGCTCCATGATCCGCGTGGAGGTCCAGGCGTACTCGGTGCCGCCCCAGGTGGTGACCAGGACGATCGCGGTGATGCCGACGGTCAGCAGCGCCACGCCGAGGTAGTCGATGCCCGCCTGCGACCGCTTCCTCGGCAGGTGCAGCACCACGCCGATCGCGGCCAGGGCGATCACGCCGAGCGGCAGGTTGATGTAGAAGGCCCAGCGCCAGCCCCAGTTGTCGGTGATGGTGCCGCCGACGAGCGGCCCGCCGATCATCGCGAGGGCCATCACGGCGGCCATCATGCCCTGGTACCTGCCGCGCTCCCGGGGCGGGATCAGGTCGCCGATGATCGCCATGACGCCGACCATCAGACCGCCCGCGCCGAGGCCCTGCACCGCGCGGAAGGCGATGAGCTGCCCCATGTCCTGCGCCATGCCGCTGAGCGCGGAGCCGATCAGGAAGATCACGATGGAGGTGATGAACGAGCCCTTGCGCCCGTACATGTCACCGACCTTGCCCCACACCGGGGTGGAGGCCGCGGTGGCCAGCGTGTACGCCGTGACCACCCAGGAGAGGTGCTCCAGGCCTCCCAGTTCGCCCACGATCGTCGGCATCGCCGTGCCGATGATCATGTTGTCGAGCATCGCGAGCATCATCGCGATCATGAGGGCGAGCAGCACCACCCGCACGCTCCGCGGCTGTTTCACGCCGTCCGACGGTGCGGCCCCCGCCGCCACTGTGTCCGCCATGGATCCCACTCCCCCGGCCACCCTCGGTGGCCCGTGTTTACTTACTTGCCGCCCGGCTAGTTCACTTCGACGTGAAGCTACTCACGCAACTAGCCGGGCGTCAAGTAAGTTTTGGTCAAGAGGGTCCGAGGGGAAAGATGGGCGGCACCATGGACGGCACCAAGCAGCGGCGCCGCGGGAACACCCGCCAGCGCATCCAGGAAGTGGCGCTCGAACTCTTCGCCGAGCAGGGCTACGAGAAGACCTCGCTGCGCGAGATCGCCGAGCGGTTGGACGTCACCAAGGCGGCGCTCTATTACCACTTCAAGACCAAGGAAGAGATCCTCGTCTCCATCTTCGAGGACCTCTCCCGGCCGATCGAGGACCTGATCGAGTGGGGGCGCCGTCAGCCGCACTCGCTGGAGACCAAGCAGGAGATCATCCGCCGCTACAGCGCGGCACTGATGGAAGCCGCCCCGCTCTTCCGCTTCATGCAGGAGAACCAGGCGACGATCCGCGAGCTGAGCATCGGCGACATGTTCAAGACGAAGATGCTCGGGCTGCGGGACATCCTCATCGACCCCGACGCCGACCTGGTCGACCAGGTGCGCTGCATCAGCGCCCTGTTCACGCTGCACGCCGGGATGCACGTCCTCCAGGAAGTCGAAAGCGACCCCGGGAAGCGGCGGGAAGCCGTTCTCGAGGTCGCCGTCGATCTGATCACCCAGGCCCACCGGCACACGGCCGGCGACTAGGCGGTCGCTCCTGCCCGCTCCCCGCGGGTCAGACCGTCACGCCGTGGTTGCGCAGGAACTTCGCCGGGTCCACGGCGGAGCCGTAGTTCGGGGTGGTGCGGATCTCGAAGTGCAGGTGCGGACCGCTGGAGTTGCCGGTGCTGCCGGACGAGGCGATCTTCTGGCCGGTCTTCACGACCTGGCCGACCTTCACCTTCACGGACGACAGGTGGGCGTACTGGGAGTACGTCTTGTTGCCGTGCTTGATCACGATGGCGTTGCCGTACGCGGGGCCGTCACCGGCGCCGTTGCCGCCGGCCTTCACGACCGTGCCGCCGTGAGCGGCCATCACCGGGGTGCCGGTCGGGACCGCGTAGTCCTGGCCGGAGTGCTTGGAGGCCCACATGCCGCCGTTCTGCGCGAAGCTCGCCGACAGCTTGTAGGACTTCACCGGGTCGATCCAGGAGGCGGCCTTCTTCTTGGCCGCGGCCTTCGCCGCCTTCTTGGCCTGCGCGGCCTTGGCGGCAGCCGCCTTCTTCGCCTCGGCGGCCTTCTGCGCCTTGTCGGCCTGCGCCTGGACGGCCTTCGCCTGCGTCTCGGCAGCCTTGGACTGGGCGGCCGCCTGCGCCTGCACGGCGCCGGCCGCGCCGGAGGCGGCCGTGTTGTCGACGGCGGCCGCGACCCCGACTCCCAGGACGACCGAGGTGCCCAGGCCGGCGGCCAGGACGGCCGCACGGGTACGGGTGGCGGACGTACGGGGGAAACGGGACGTGACGCGCTCGAACATCGAAACCTCATGGGGGAGGGGACAGAGGGAAACCACCGGCTCACGGGACCCGTGGCGTGGTGGCCATTCAGTGGTAACCCTTTCGCCCGAAAAGCCGCAAAGGTGTGACCTACGACCGGAATTCGTAGATACAGACCGAGATGTGCGACTACTGAGATGCGGCTCACAGGGGGCAGAAGCCCCATTTCAAGCCGTTCGCTCGCGTTTTAGCCCTGAATGTCCGATGTAGTTTCGGTGTCCCGCTACTATTCCGGGCCGTACGTGACGTAGCTCCTGTGCGGCACGTCACCGGCCGAGTGAAAAAGCGGGTGCAGAAATGTGGCGCAGGCCTCTGGCCGCCTACCGCCCGGTAACCCTACGGTTCACCTCGCGTCACCCTCGCACACGAGCATGCACACGACATGTTGGCAGCGTCACGGACGTGAGAGGACCCCCACGACATGAGAAGCCGACGCTCCTGGCTGCGCCGCGTATCGGTGACCGCCGTCTCCGCGACCGCCCTGGTGGCCCTCGCCGCACCCGCCGAGGCCACACCCTCCGCAGCGGCACCCACGAGGGCCACCGCCGCCCTCCCGGCCACCGCCCCCGCCCTCGCGGCGGACGTCGACTACGACACCTGGCAGCGCGACTGCCGGGCCGTCATGGACCAGGCCCTGCCCTATGTGAAGCAGCGCATCGCCGACGCCCGTCCGGGCGAGAAGCAGGCGATCGTCCTCGACATCGACAACACCGCGCTGGAGACCGACTTCGGCTTCAGCTTCCCGCAGCCCGCCAACGAGCCGGTCCTGGAGGTCGCCCGGTACGCCGAGGAACGCGGAGTCGACCTGTTCTTCGTCACGGCCCGGCCCGGCATCATCTACCTGCCGACCGAGTGGAACCTCGACCACGCCGGCTACGAGTCCTCCGGCCTGTACGTCCGAGGTCTCGTCGACCTCTTCCGGAACGTCGCCGAGTACAAGACCGCCCAGCGCGTCGACATCGAGCGCAAGGGTTACACGATCATCGCCAACATCGGCAACAGCGCCACCGACCTCTCCGGCGGCCACGCCGAGCGCACCTTCAAGCTCCCGGACTACGACGGCCAGCTCTCCTGACGGTCCCCGGGCACACGGAAGGGCCGGCACCCTCGCGGGTGCCGGCCCCTTTCACAGGCCGTGAGGCAGGGCGCTTACGCGTCCTTGCTCAGGTTCGGGCCGGCGCCGCCGGCCGCCTGCTCGATCGGCGGGACGTCGGGCAGGGCCGACTTCTCCTCGCCGCGGAAGGTGAAGGTCTGCTCCTCGCCCTCGCCCTCGGTGTCCACGACCACGATGTGACCGGGACGCAGCTCGCCGAAGAGGATCTTCTCCGACAGCGAGTCCTCGATCTCCCGCTGGATGGTCCGGCGCAGCGGCCGGGCGCCCAGCACGGGGTCGTAGCCCTTCTTGGACAGCAGCTCCTTGGCGGACTGGGAGAGCTCGATGCCCATGTCCCGGTCCTTCAGACGCTCGTCCACCTTGTCGATCATCAGGTCGACGATCCGCAGGATGTCGCCCTGGGTCAGCTGCGGGAAGACCACCACGTCGTCGACGCGGTTGAGGAACTCGGGCCGGAAGTGCTGCTTGAGCTCGTCCGAGACCTTGTTCTTCATGCGCTCGTAGTTGGTCTTCGTGTCGCCCGCGGCGGCAAAGCCGAGGTTGAAGCCCTTGGAGATGTCCCGGGTGCCGAGGTTGGTCGTCATGATGATGACCGTGTTCTTGAAGTCCACGACCCGGCCCTGGGAGTCGGTCAGACGACCGTCCTCCAGGATCTGCAGCAGCGAGTTGAAGATGTCCGGGTGGGCCTTCTCGACCTCGTCGAAGAGGACGACCGAGAACGGCTTGCGGCGCACCTTCTCCGTCAGCTGGCCGCCCTCCTCGTAGCCCACGTAACCGGGGGGCGAACCGAAGAGACGCGACACCGTGTGCTTCTCGCTGAACTCCGACATGTCGAGGGAGATCAGCGCGTCCTCGTCGCCGAAGAGGAACTCGGCGAGCGCCTTGGACAGCTCCGTCTTACCGACACCGGACGGACCGGCGAAGATGAACGAGCCACCCGGACGCTTCGGGTCCTTCAGACCGGCGCGCGTGCGGCGGATCGCCTTGGACAGCGCCTTGACGGCGTCGTTCTGGCCGATGACCCGCTTGTGCAGCTCCTCCTCCATGCGGAGCAGGCGGCTGGACTCCTCCTCGGTCAGCTTGAAGACCGGGATGCCGGTGGCGGTCGCGAGGACCTCGGCGATCAGCTCGCCGTCGACCTCGGCGACGACGTCCATGTCGCCGGCCTTCCACTCCTTCTCCCGCTTCGCCTTGGCGGCCAGGAGCTGCTTCTCCTTGTCGCGCAGCGAGGCGGCCTTCTCGAAGTCCTGCGAGTCGATCGCGGACTCCTTGTCGCGGCGGACGCCGGCGATCTTCTCGTCGAACTCGCGCAGGTCCGGCGGCGCGGTCATCCGGCGGATGCGCATCCGGGAACCGGCCTCGTCGATCAGGTCGATCGCCTTGTCCGGCAGGAAGCGGTCCGAGATGTAGCGGTCGGCCAGGGTGGCGGCCTGGACCAGTGCCTCGTCCGTGATGGAGACGCGGTGGTGCGCCTCGTAGCGGTCGCGCAGGCCCTTGAGGATCTCGATCGTGTGCGGCAGGGACGGCTCGGCGACCTGGATGGGCTGGAAGCGGCGCTCGAGGGCCGCGTCCTTCTCCAGGTGCTTGCGGTACTCGTCCAGCGTGGTCGCACCGATGGTCTGCAGCTCGCCGCGGGCCAGCATCGGCTTGAGGATGCTCGCCGCGTCGATCGCGCCCTCGGCGGCGCCCGCACCGACCAGCGTGTGCAGCTCGTCGATGAACAGGATGATGTCGCCGCGGGTGCGGATCTCCTTGAGCACCTTCTTCAGGCGCTCCTCGAAGTCACCGCGGTAGCGGGAGCCGGCCACCAGGGCACCGAGGTCCAGGGTGTAGAGGTGCTTGTCCTTGAGGGTCTCGGGCACCTCGCCCTTGACGATGGCCTGGGCGAGGCCCTCGACGACGGCGGTCTTGCCGACGCCGGGCTCACCGATCAGCACCGGGTTGTTCTTGGTACGGCGGGACAGCACCTGCATGACCCGCTCGATCTCCTTCTCGCGCCCGATGACCGGGTCGAGCTTGGACTCACGAGCGGCCTGGGTGAGGTTCCGGCCGAACTGGTCGAGGACCAGGGACGTGGAAGGCGTGCCCTCCGCAGGACCGCCGGCGGTGGCGGTCTCCTTGCCCTGGTAACCGGAGAGCAGCTGGATCACCTGCTGCCGCACGCGGTTCAGATCAGCGCCCAGCTTGACCAGGACCTGGGCGGCGACGCCCTCGCCCTCACGGATCAGGCCGAGCAGGATGTGCTCCGTGCCGATGTAGTTGTGGCCCAGCTGGAGGGCCTCGCGGAGCGACAGCTCCAGGACCTTCTTGGCACGGGGGGTGAAGGGGATGTGACCCGACGGGGCCTGCTGGCCCTGCCCGATGATCTCCTCCACCTGCTGGCGGACCGCCTCGAGCGAAATCCCGAGGCTCTCAAGGGCCTTGGCGGCGACACCCTCACCCTCGTGGATCAGGCCCAGGAGGATGTGCTCGGTGCCGATGTAGTTGTGGTTGAGCATCCGGGCTTCTTCCTGAGCCAGGACGACAACCCGCCGCGCGCGGTCGGTGAACCTCTCGAACATCGTTAATCGCTCCTCAGAGCGGTCAGGCAGTGGGGGGAACTTCCCCTCCCTGTCCTTCCGCAGCTTAGTCCCGCAAGCGGGGACCGCTCATTCCAACTGCCGACACCGTCGATGGCCTCCTGACCCCGCTCACGCCGACATCTGCTCCAACCCGATGGTGCGAGACGATGTTCCCGCAGGCCAGGCAGTTACCCCCTTCGCCAGTACGCCCGTGGCGAACGGGAGCCGTCCCGCCCTGCGTGTCGCCCCCTCCCACTAGGGATGTCTTACCCGCTGCGACTGACTGTCCATGCCGAGTGCACGGGTTCCCTCCGCTACGGGCGAACAACCTTGCGCCCCGCTTCACCCCCGCGCGCCCCCATGTTCGACACTGTGCGCACACGTTCAGGCACCCAGCGTAACCCCGCGGGTCGTCGGGCGTTGCCCCGGGCATGCCCGGTATCCGCTCCGTCACCCTCCCGTCGCCCCGCCGGCCGGACCTGCCCGCCCGTGAGGTGAGCGAGGGGCGTCACGGCGACCGGACACGCCTCTGGTACGAGAACGTCCTGGGCTGGCCCACGGTGCCCGGAGTGCCGCCGCGGCTGGTGGTGGGCGTGCGGTTCGACGTCCTGGACGTGCCCGTGGAGGCGGGCCGTGCGGCGCTGGAGCGGCTGGGCGCGGCCGCGGAGGGCTTTCCGGTCGCCGTCCGGGGGGACCGGATGCTGCTGCTGATCGCCACGGGGGGCGCCGACGAGGTGCCGGGCCTGCTGGAGTGGCTGGAGTGGGGCGGGCTGGGTCTCGACCTGCGGGCGCTCGGCGAGGGGCGCCTCATGGACGCCCCCGCCCCGTGGGCCGCCGGGGCCGGGCCGGACGCACCGCATGGACACCCGGGCGCGGGGCATCCCGGGGACGGGCGCCCGGACGGTCCGCAGGGGGCCGCCGTATGGCTGCGGCCCCCCGAGCCGGGTCGCGAGGCGGAGGCCTCGCTGCCGACACTGTCGGCGATGGGCACGAGGAGCCCGCGAGGGGTCGGTGACGGCCCCCCGGACCTCGTGCGTCTGGTCGGCACCGTGGCGACGCAGATCCACCGCGTACGCCTGCGGCGCTCCGGTGCGGGCGCCGCCGTGCGGGGCGTGGGTCAGCCGTTGGCCTTCTCGTAGGCCTCGCGGATGGACGCGGGGACGCGGCCGCGGTCGTTCACCTCGTAGCCGTTCTCCTTGGCCCAGGCGCGGATGGCCGCGGTGTCCTGGCTGCCGCCCGAGGAGGAACGCGCCTTTCCGCGCCCGCCGGAAGCGCGGCCCCCGGTGCGACGACCGCCCTTCACGTAAGGCTCGAGAAGGCCGCGGAGCTTCTCCGCGTTGGCGGTGGTGAGATCGATCTCGTAGGTCTTGCCGTCCAACGCGAACGTCACGGTCTCGTCCGCCTCGCCGCCGTCGAGGTCGTCGACAAGAAGGACCTGAACCTTCTGTGCCACCGGATTTCCTTTCATCGATAACTTGAGGGCCGGGGTGAGCCGGCGTCCGCCGTATCGCCGCCCCTTGTTATATGCAGTACTGCAGTACCCCGGAAAGCAAACCGCTTTTGCCGTAAAAACACAAACCCCCGGCAGAGGACAGGCGGCCTCGCACACCCCGGAAACATGCGCGTTTCGGACATAGGGCACCCGCATAGGGGCCCTGGCACAGATCACAGATGCAGAAGCATCCGGCTGTTGCCCAAGGTGTTCGGTTTCACGCGTTCGAGACCCAGGAACTCCGCGACACCCTCGTCATAGGAGCGCAGCAACTCCGCGTACACATCGCGGTCGACGGGCGTCTCACCGATCTCCACGAAGCCGTGCCTGCCGAAGAAGTCCACTTCGAAGGTCAGACAGAAAACGCGTCGAACACCGAGCCAGCGGGCCGTCTGCAGCAACTTCTCCAGCAGGCGGTGGCCCACGCCCGCGCCCTTCAGGCCCGGCTTCACCGCGAGAGTGCGCACTTCCGCGAGGTCTTCCCACATCACGTGCAGGGCGCCGCAGCCGACGACCTCCGCGTTGTCGTCCCGTTCCGCCACCCAGAACTCCTGGATGTCCTCGTAAAGCGTCACCGTGGCTTTGTCGAGCAGGATGCCCCGGCGGACGTAGTCGTCCAGGAGGCGGCGTACGGCCGGCACATCGCTGGTGCGCGCCCGTCGCACGGTGAGGGCATTTGCGGTGACTTCGGGGCTGTCTGCTGACATGGACGGACGCTATCGTCCGCCGGACTCGTCGCGAGAGGCGGGGTTCTCGTCGGCGGGAGTACCGGCGTTGCCGTCGTCGGCTTCGGGCGTTTGCGGGAGCTGGACGATCCGCATGGCGTCCTGGAGAGCCTGCCGTTGTTCCTCGCTCATCATGCCGAAGAACGCGACGAGAGCCGCGGCGGCGTTGTCGCTCCGCGACCACGCCTCGTTCATGAGGGCGGCGGCGTAGGCGGCGCGAGTGGAGACGGCCTCATATCGATAGGCGCGCCCTTCGGACTCGCGGCGCACCCAGCCCTTCTGATGGAGATTGTCCATAACGGTCATCACCGTGGTGTACGCGATGGACCGTTCCTTCTGGAGATCTTCCAGGACTTCCCGAACGGTCACCGGGCGGTTCCACTTCCAGACCCGCGTCATGACCGCGTCTTCGAGTTCTCCCAATGGGCGAGGCACAACTCAGAACAATAGTGGGAGATCCCGGCAATGGCGTGCCGGACGTGCGTGATGCCTGGCGAACCATGACAAAAGGGGCGTACGATAGCGTGTCGTACGCCCCTGAGATGCCGCGGTGGTCGCGGTCAGGCGTCGGTCCTGCCCGCGGGCGAGCCTTCCGCCCGGGCGAGGGCCGCGTCGACGGCGGCGTCCTCCTTGGTCTTGTTGGCGCCGCCCTGGGTCTTCACGATGACGCGGATCACGCCGACGAAGAAGACGGCCATGACGACCGGGGGCAGGAGCGCGGAGACGTAGTCCATGCGTCCAGAGTAGCCAGGCGGGCGGGTCAGCCGGCGGCCAGGTGCTGGCCCGGCGGGGGCGTGGCGGGTTTGCGCCGGGGGAAGACCTCGCCGGGCGTGGGCACGGGCCGCCTGGTCGGGCGGGGGGTGCCGGGCGCGGGCTCGGGGCTCGGGTTCGGCGCGGGGTGCGGAGTCGAGGGCCGCTCCTCGGGCTTCTTCTGCGGCTCCTTGCGCTCCTGCTCCTGGCCCGCGGAGGCCAGACCGCCGGGCAGGGCGGTCAGACGGACGCGCTCGCAGTGCCGCAGCAGGGCGGCGGCGGTGGGGTTGCCGCGCAGGGCGCGCAGAGCGGCCAGATCGTCCGGCTGGGGCCGGTATCCGGCGCCCAGCGCCTCCTCCAGGAGCGCGAGGTAGCCGGCGGCGGTGCCGGGGAGGGCGGCGCGGTAGCGGCCGAGATCGGCCACCAGAAAGGCGCGCAGCCGGGCACTCTCGCGTGTCGCCTCGTCGAGGGACGCGGCGAGGCGCAGGCAGTCCTGGACGTCGTCGGCCGTGGCCGGGCTGGGGTGCAGGGCGAGGGCGAGGGCGCGGCGGAGCACACGCAGCTCCTCCGCACCGAACGCCAGGCCGCCGCGGGATCCGTAGGGCGTGGGCATGCTGCGACGATACGCGCTAATCAGACAAATCCACCCAAAGATCGTCAGTGTGGCGCGCCCACCACCCGGGTGGCCGGGGCGCGCGCCCACCACCCGAGGCACGGTGGGCGCGCTCGCCGGAGAAGCGGGGGCTACATGCGGGACACGTTGCGTTCGTAGACGAGGCGGAGGCCGATCAGGGTCAGCCAGGGTTCGTGTTCGTCGATGACCGTCGCCTCGCCCAGCACCATGGGGGCGAGGCCGCCCGTGGCGATGACCGTGACGTCGTCCGGGTCGTCGGCCAGTTCCCGCGCCATGCGGTTGACCACGCCGTCGACCTGACCGGCGAAGCCGTAGACGATGCCGGACTGCATCGCCGCGACCGTGTTCTTGCCGATCACCGTGCGCGGCCGGGCCACCTCGATCTTGCGGAGCTGGGCGGCCTTGACGCCCAGCGCCTCGACCGAGATCTCGATGCCGGGCGCGATGACCCCGCCGACGTACTCCCCGCGCGCGGAGACCGCGTCGAACGTCGTCGCCGTGCCGAAGTCGACGACGATCGCAGGGCCGCCGTACAGCTCGTTGGCGGCGACCGCGTTGATGATGCGGTCCGCGCCGACCTCCTTGGGGTTGTCGAACTGGATCGGCACGCCCGTCTTCACGCCCGGCTCCACGAGGACCGCGGGCACGTCGCCGTAGTAGCGGCGGGTGACCTCGCGCAGTTCGTGCAGCACGGACGGGACGGTCGCGCAGATGGCGATGCCGTCGATGCCGTCGCCCAGCTCCTCCCCCAGCAGCGGGTGCATGCCCATCAGGCCCTGGAGGAGCACGGCCAGCTCGTCCGCCGTGCGCCGCGCGTCCGTGGAGATGCGCCAGTGCTCGACGATCTCGTCGCCGTCGAACAGTCCGAGAACGGTGTGCGTGTTGCCCACGTCGATGGTCAGCAGCATGGCCGGTCCTACTCCGCGGCGCGCAGGTCGAGGCCGATGTCGAGGATCGGCGAGGAGTGGGTGAGGGCGCCGACGGCGAGGTAGTCGACGCCCGTGTCGGCGTACGCCCTCGCGTTGGCGAGGGTGAGGCGGCCGGAGGCCTCCAGCGCCGCGCGGCCGTCGACGAGGGACACCGCCTCCTCGCACTCGCCGGGCGTGAAGTTGTCCAGCAGGATCAGGTCGGCGCCCGCGTCCAGCACCTCGCGGAGCTGGTGCAGGGTGTCGACCTCGACCTCGATCGGCACGTCGGGGAAGCGCTCGCGGACGGCCTCGAAGGCCTGCGCGACGCCGCCCGCGGCCACCACGTGGTTGTCCTTGACCAGCGCCGCGTCCGACAGGGACATGCGGTGGTTGACGCCGCCGCCGCAGCGCACCGCGAACTTCTCCAGGCCGCGCAGCCCCGGCGTGGTCTTGCGGGTGTCGCGCACCTTCGTCTTCGTGCCGTCCAGCGCGTCCGCCCACGCGCGCGTGGCCGTCGCGATGCCGGAGAGCCGGCACAGCAGGTTCAGCGCGCTGCGCTCGGCGGTGAGGAGGTCGCGGGTGCGGGTGGTGACGGACAGCAGCACCTGGCCGGCCTCCACGCGGTCGCCGTCCTCCACGTGCCGCTCGACCTCGAACTCCTCGGTGCAGACGATCGACATGACCGCCTCGGCGACCCGGAGACCGGCCACCGTGCCCGCCTCACGGGCGGTGAAGTCGGCGGTGGCGACGGCGTCCTCGGGGATGGTCGCGACCGTGGTCACGTCCTCGCCGTGCGCCAGGTCCTCCTGGAGGGCCACGTTGGCGATGTCCTCGACCTCGACGGGGTCGAGCCCCGCGTCGGCCAGGAGCTGGGCGAGCGCGGGGTCGAGCCCGCACTCCAGGTACGTGTCCTCCTCGCCGGCGCCGCAGGCGCAGCCGTCGCCACAGCCGCCGGACGAGACGAGGGGAAGGTCGGGGGTGGTCACTGCTGTCACTGCTCCTGGGCCTGAGGGAGGGTCGGGGGGAAGTCTGTGGTGTCGGTGGTGCGCACCGCCAGCGATCGGTCGGGATTCAGCCGTACGACGATGTGGCGACGCCACGCCGTGTCGTCGCGCCCGGGCCGGTCCTCGCGCCAGTGGCAGCCGCGGGTCTCCTCGCGCCGCCGTGCCGCCGCCACGAGCACACGGGCGACGCACAGCAGGTTGGTGGCCTCCCACGTGTCGACGCCGGGCTCGGCGGTCTTGCCGTGCTCGTCGAGGGCGTCGCGCGCGTCGGCGTGCAGCCGGTGCAGGCGGTCGGCGGCCTCGGCCAGGGACGCCTCGGAGCGCAGCACGCCCGCGCCGCGGGTCATGATCCGCTGGATGGCGAAGCGCGCCTCGGGCGGGAGCAGCGGGTGCGCGGGGCGCTCCGCCGTGGGCAGCGGCTGCGGCACGCGCGCGCGGAGACCGGTTCCGGCGATGTCGGCGGCGATGCGCTCGGCGTAGACGAGGCCCTCGAGGAGCGAGTTGGACGCGAGCCGGTTGGCGCCGTGCACGCCGGTGCAGGCGACCTCCCCGCACGCGTAGAGGCCGGGCACCGTGGTGCGGCCGTGCGAGTCGGTGCGGACGCCGCCGGAGGCGTAGTGGGCTGCCGGGGCGACCGGCACGGGCCGGGTGACGGGGTCGATCCCGTGGGCGCGGCAGGCGGCCAGGATGGTCGGGAACCGGTTCTCCCACATCTCGGCGCCGAAGTGACGGGCGTCGAGGTACATGTGCTCGGCGTCCTGGTCCAGCATGCGGCGCACGATGCCCTTGGCGACGACGTCGCGGGGCGCCAGCTCCGCCAGCTCGTGCTGCCCGAGCATGAACCGCACGCCGTCGGCGTCCACCAGGTGGGCGCCCTCGCCGCGCACCGCCTCGGAGACCAGCGGCTGCTGCCCCTCCGCGTCCGGGCCGAGGAACAGCACCGTGGGGTGGAACTGGACGAACTCCAGGTCGCTCACCTCGGCGCCCGCGCGCAGCGCGAGGGCGACGCCGTCACCGGTGGAGACGGCCGGGTTGGTGGTCGCGGAGTACACCTGGCCCATGCCGCCGGTGGCGAGCACCACGGCGGGCGCGTGCACCGCGCCCACGCCGTCGTGCTGGCCCTCGCCCATGACGTGCAGGGTGACGCCGGCTGTGCGGCCCTCGGCATCGGTGAGCAAGTCGAGGACGAGCGCGTTCTCGATGGTGCGCATCCCCCGCGCGCGGACCGCCTCGACCAGGGCGCGGGAGATCTCCGCGCCGGTGGCGTCCCCGCCCGCGTGGGCGATGCGGCGCCGGTGGTGGCCGCCTTCACGGGTGAGTTCCAGACCGCCGTCGCCGGCCTCGTCGAACCGCGCGCCGGTCGCGATGAGCCGCCGTACGGCGTCGGGGCCCTCGGTGACCAGGATGCGCACCGCTTCCTCGTCGCACAGGCCCGCGCCGGCGACCAGGGTGTCGTCGAGGTGCTGGTCGGGGGTGTCGCCCTCGCCGAGCGCCGCGGCGATGCCGCCCTGCGCCCAGCGGGTGGAGCCGTCGTCGAGGCGCGCCTTGGTGACGACCACGGTCGTCAGTCCGGCGGCCTCGCAGCGGAGGGCGGCGGTGAGACCGGCGACGCCGGAGCCGACGACCACCACGTCCGCGTCGATGGACCACCCCGGAGCCGGGGCGTGCAGCCGTATGCCTGTGCTGGTCACGAGGCGTCTCCGAACGTTCCGAAGGTCAGGGGGATGTTGTCGATCAGCCGGGTGGCGCCCACGCGCGCGGCGACCGCGAGGACGGCCTCGCCGGTGAAGCCGTCGCCGATCTCGGTGAAGTCGGAAGGGTCGACCAGCGCCAGGTAGTCCAGCCTGAGCGGCGGGTCGAGGCGGGCGGCCTCGTCCAGCACCAGGCGGGCGGCGGCGCGGATCGCGGCGGGGCCGCCGGCGGTGGTGGCGACGGCGTGCGCGTCGGCGGCGGCGCGGGACTCGCCGATCGCGCTGAGCGCCTCGGCACGCGCGCGGGAGGCGGGCACCTCGCGGGCCCGGGCGCGCAGCGCCTCCTGCGCGGCATGCCGGTCGCGGCCCGCGAACAGGGCCTGCGACAGGGCGAGCGCGGTGCGCCGCTCGGCGGGCGACAGGTAGCGGTTGCGGCTGGACAGCGCGAGCCCGTCCTCCTCGCGGACGGTGGGCACGCCGACGATCTCGATGCCGAAGTTCAGGTCCCGCACCATGCGCCGGATCAGGGCGAGCTGCTGGGCGTCCTTCTGCCCGTACAGCGCGACGTCGGGTCGGGTGAGGTGCAGCAGCTTCGCCACGACGGTGAGCATGCCGTCGAAGTGGCCGGGGCGGGAGGCGCCCTCCAGCCGCTCGCCCATGGGTCCGGCGCTGATCCGGACCTGCGGTTCGCCGCCTGGGTAGACCTCGTCGACGGACGGGGCGAACACGGCGTCGGCGCCGGACTTCCCGGCCAGCTCGACGTCGGCGTCCAGAGTGCGCGGGTAGCGGTCCAGGTCCTCGCCGGCGCCGAACTGGAGCGGGTTGACGAAGACGGTGACGACGACCTCGCCTTCGGGCCCGGCGATCTTCCGCGCGGCGCGGATCAGCGTGGCGTGGCCCTCGTGCAGCGCGCCCATGGTCATCACGACGGCACGGCGGCCGGTACGCGCGCGGGCGTGCAGGTCGGCGGCGGTGCGCAGCAGGGTGGCGGTCATCGGGCGGCTCCGTTCCGGGACGCGCGCGGGGGCGTACGGGTGGGGTGGACGTGAGGAGCGCGGGTGCCGCTCATGTGGTCTCCCCCGGGGTGCCGCCGGCCGCGTCGGACGGTCCTGCCAGCACCCCGAGGAGGGGCTCGGCGAGCTCCGGCTTCAGCAGCCCGTGGGCGAGGGCTCGGTCGGCGGTGGCGCGGGCCATGGCCAGGTACCCGGCCACGGTCCCCGGCGCGTGCTTGCGCAGCTCGGCGACGTGCGCCGCGACCGTGCCGGCGTCCCCTCGGGCGACGGGGCCGGTGAGGGCCGCGTCGCCGGAGCGCAGGGCGTTGTCGAGGGCGGCGCCGAGCAGCGGGCCGAGCATCCGGTCGGGGGCGCCGACGCCCGCGGTGCGCAGCAGCTCCAGAGACTGGGCCACCAGGGTGACCAGGTGGTTGGCGCCCAGGGCGAGGGCCGCGTGGTACAGCGGGCGGTTCTCCTCGGCGATCCACTCGGGCTCGCCGCCCATCTCGATGACCAGGGCCTCGGCCGCCAGTCGCAGTTCGTCGGGCGCGGTGACGCCGAAGGAGCAGCCGGCGAGCCGCTGCACATCCACGGGGGTGCCGGTGAACGTCATCGCCGGGTGCAGGGCGAGCGGCAGCGCGCCCGCGCGCAGGGCGGGGTCGAGGACCTTCGCGCCGTACCGCCCCGAGGTGTGCACGAGGAGCTGGCCCGGACGCACGGCGCCGGTCTCGGCGAGTCCGGTGACCAGCTCGGGCAGCGCGTCGTCGGGGACGGTCAGCAGCACCAGCTCGGACCGCTCCAGCACCTCGGCGGGCGGCACCACCGGCACGTCCGGCAGCATCTCCCCGGCGCGTCTGCGGGAGGCGTCGGAGACGGCGGAGACGGCCACCGGACGGTGCCCGGCCAGCTGGAGGGACGCGGCGAGTGCGGGGCCCACGCGTCCGGCGCCTACGACGCCGACGGTGAGCCGCGCGGGGCGGTCCCGGGGATCGGGCTGTGGGGTTGTGTTCACGCGACGGCGGCCTTCCCGTTCCAGTCCGCTCGGGGTACCGGACGATTTCTCGTCATGTTAACGCGATCGGTTCCGGCGGCCACCGGTTGTCCACAGCTGTGGGTATCCGTGGACGCTCCCGCCCTCGCGAACGGACCGCGCCCGTCCTCGCGTACGGGCCGCCTCCGCCCCCGTCCTCGTACGAAATCGAGGTGACCGCTCGGAGGGCGCGGGGCATGATCGCGGGCATGACTGACACGGCGGACGACGGCACCGGACCGACCGCGGAGGAGGCCGCCGAGCCCACACCGCGTGAACGACGCATCGCGGCCTGGCGCAACGCCCCGCGCGTGCTGGCGCGCCTCGGCTTCCTCTCCCCGCTCAGGGAACGGTTGAGGCTGCTGGAGGCGGCGGGTGACGCCTACGACCTCGACGAGACCGCGGACATCTACGGCAACGGGGTCGTCGAGGCCCTGGAGCGGCGGGTGGCGGACCTGCTCGGCACGGAGGCCGCGGCCTTCTTCCCGACCGGCACGATGGCGCAGCAGGTGGCCCTGCGCTGCTGGGCGGGGCGCACACGCGACCCGGCGGTGGCGCTGCACCCGCTGAGCCACCCGGAGGTACACGAGCGGAATGCGTTCAGCCAGGTCAGCGGCCTGCGACCGGTGCTCTTCGCGAACGAGCCCCGGCTGCCCACCGCCGAGGAGGTCCGCGACTTCCCGGAGCCCTTCGGGGCGCTGATGCTGGAACTGCCGCTCCGTGACGCCGGGTTCGTGCTGCCCACGTGGGACGAGCTGACCGAGGTGGCGGAGGCCGCGCGGGAACGCGACGCGGTCGTCCACCTCGACGGAGCGCGGCTGTGGGAGTGCACCGAGCACTTCGGGAAGTCCCTGGAGGTGATCGCGGGCCTCGCGGACAGCGTCTACGTGTCCTTCTACAAGTCCCTCGACGCCTACGGCGGCGCGGCCCTCGCCGGGCCCGCCTCGCTGATCGAGGAGGCGAAGACCTGGCGGCACCGGTACGGCGGCGCGGTGTTCCAGCAGTTCCCCACCGCCCTGTCCGCGTTGATCGGACTCGACCGGGAGCTGCCCCGCCTGCCGGAGTACGTGCGCCACGCGCGCGTGGTGGCCGCCGGCCTGCGCGAGGGCCTGGAGGCGGGAGGGCTGCCCTTCTTCCGGGTGCACCCCGAGGTGCCGCACACCCACGACTTCCAGGTGTGGCTGCCGTACGAGACGGAGGTCGTGGCGGAGACCGCGATCCGGGCGGGTGAGGAGACCGGGACGATGCTGTTCGCGAACCACTGGGACCCGAAGGGGCCCGGCCTGGCCTTCACCGAGGTCCACGTCCGCGCCGCCGCCCTGGAGTGGACGGCCGACGACGTCCGCGAGGCGGCCACGGACTTCGCCCGCCGCCTGACCGGCGCACAGCCCTCGAGCCGTCGCCCCGATTGACGTCCGCCGTCGAGCGGGGCCCCGGTGTCGGTGGCCGGGTGCACCATGTGGGCATGGGCGTGCACATCGACATCACCGGGCTGCGGCCGGAGCGGATCGCCGTCGTGATCTCTCCGCTGGCCGAGCTGGGCATGGCGCTGCACGCGCTGTCCGAGCCGGCCCACCACCCCGGCCTCCAGGCCTGGGTGACGGCGGTGACCGCACGGCTGGACCCGCATCTCGCGGACCGCATGTGCGAGGCGGACTTCCTGTGGCGGACGACGTTCTCCGACCTGTTCCTGGCGTGCGCCGGCGTCCCGGGCCGCGCGGCGCTGCCCGGGGGCACGCTCGCCGAGGAGCTGGACCTGCTGGACAAGCTGTCGGACGAGCAGTTCGTGGACGGCGCCCTGGAGTTCACCTGCGCGCTCCCCTACGACGTGCCGGGGCACGGCCCGCTCTCCGACGAGGGGCTGCGCCGCCGCTCGCTGGAGCTGGCCGCCGCGCGGGGGCCGCGGCAACTGCTGTTCACCGAGCGGCTGCTGGCCGACCCGCCGCGGACCCGGGCGTGGCTGCGGCAGTTCCTCCAGGACTGCGACGAGGCGTTCTTCGCGGAGGCGTGGTCCCGGCTGCGGCACCAGCTCGCCGCGGACGCCCGCCTCAAGACGGACCTGCTGCGGCACAAGGGGCCGGGTGAGGCGCTGACGTCGGTGTCGTCCGCCGTGACGCTGGACGAGGCGGCGGGCCGGATCACCGTCGACAAGCTGGGTGACGGCCGCACCGCGACCGGTGACGGCGGGCTGCTGCTGATCCCCACCAGCCTCGGCTGGCCGCATCTGATGGTGCTGCACCGGCACGGCTGGCAGCCGGTGCTGCACTACCCGGTGGGATCCCCGGAACTGGCCGCCCCGCCGACGGTCGAGCAGCTCGCCCTGCGGATGACCGCGCTGTCCCACCCGGTGCGGATGCGCATGAGCCGCCACCTCGCCCGCAGCGCGTACACCACCAGTGAGCTGGCGCAGGTGCACGGCATGACCGCGCCGGAGATCTCCCGGCACCTGGGCGTGCTGAAGAGGGCGGGCCTGATCACCACCCGCCGCCGCGGCCGGTACGTCCTGCACCAGCTGGACGTCACGGTCGTGGCCCGTCTGGGCAGCGACTTCCTGGAGGGCATCCTGCGGTGAGCGCGCACGCCCCGGTGTTCAGCCGAGGCGGATGTGCCGCAGCCCCACGCCCGCCTGGCGGAGCCGGGTGCGCAGCCGGCCCTCGTGATTGGGGCGCAGGGTGAGGCCGGCGAGGACGGCGATCCGGTCGGCCGTCTTCGGCACGGTGCTGTGGTCGGTCCACAGGTGCTCGGCGAATTCCGGCTCCGTCAGCCGTTCCAGGCAGTGGTCGAGCCGCCCGACCGCCCAGCTCTCCCGGCGCAGCCCGCCGCCGGTCAGATGCCCGAGCCCGCGCTTCCGCAGCCGCCGCAGCACCGTCTCCCGCTCCGCGAGGAGCGTGAAGTGCCGTACGTCGTGGCCCAGTTCACGCAGGCGGCCCACGGTCTCGGCGAAGTGTCCGGGGTCGGTGACGGTCATCGGCGCGATCACCACGCCCTCGCGCCGGGTCAGGGTGAGGTCGAGGACCTCCACGACCCCCCGCCGCCAGGCCTTCAGATCCTGGAAGTCGCCGCGCAGTTCACGCGGCAGCATGCGATGGAGGCCGAAGCCGGGCTCCTCGGGGTCGCAGACGACGCTGCCCGGCAGGCGACGGCGTATCTCGTGTGCGGTCTGTGTCTTGCCGCCCCCGAAGGGGCCGTTGATCCACAGGAGCATGCGCGGCACCCTACCGGGGGCCGGGGTGCCGCTCAGCCGTGTCCGCCGGCCCGCACCAGGCCCGTCTCGTAGGCGAGGACGACCACCTGGACGCGGTCGCGCAGCCCCAGCTTGGTGAGGATGCGGCCCACGTGCGTCTTGACGGTCGCCTCGGACAGCACCAGCCGCGACGCGATCTCCCCGTTGGACAGGCCCTGCGCGACCAGCACCATGACCTCGCGCTCACGCTCGGTGAGCCGCTCCAGCTCCTTGTGCGCGGGCTGCTTGCCGCTGCTGGGCAGCATCGGCGCGAACCGGTCGAGGAGCCGGCGGGTGGTGGAGGGGGCCACCACGGCGTCACCGCTGTGCACGGCGCGGATCGCGGTGAGCAGTTCGCCGGGAGGCACGTCCTTGAGCATGAAGCCGGACGCGCCCGCCTTCAGCCCGGAGAAGGCGTACTCGTCGAGGTCGAAGGTGGTCAGGATGAGCACCTTCGGCGGGTCGGCGTCCGCGCAGATCCGGCGGGTGGCCTCCACGCCGTCCAGCTTCGGCATGCGGACGTCCATGAGGACCACGTCGACGGAGGCGGTCCGCAGCACCTCCAGGGCCTCCACGCCGTTGCCCGCCTCCGCGACGACCTCCATGTCCGGCTGGGCGGCGAGCACCATCCGGAAACCGGTGCGCAGCAGCACCTGATCGTCGACGAGCATCACGCGGATCGTCATCGGGGCCTCTTCCGTTCGGTCGTCTCGGTCGTCGGGTGCCGCGGGGGCGTGACAGGTGTCAACAGAGGGCGTGCGTGTGGGTCAATGCGCCGGTTTGAGCGGCAGCAGCGCGCTGATGCGGAATCCTCCGCCCGGCCGTGGTCCGGCGTCCAGTGTTCCGCCCACCATGCCGACCCGCTCGCGCATGCCGATCAGGCCGTGCCCCTGGCCGTCGAAGCCGCCCTCCTCGTACAGCTCGTGCGGGGCGCCCTTGCCGTCGTCCTCCACATGCAGGCCGAGACCGTCGTCGAAGTAGACCAGGCGCACGCTGGCGCCCGCGTTGGGGCCGCCGTGCTTGCGGGTGTTGGTCAGCGCCTCCTGCACGATCCGGTAGGCGGTCAGCTCGACGCCGCGGGGCAGTTCGCGCGAGGTGCCCTCGACCTTGAAGTCCACGGGCAGCCCGGACTCCCGGCACTGCTCGACGAGGTCCTCGATCTGCTGGAGCCCCGGCTGCGGCACGTACTCCCCGGCCTCCTGGTGCTCGCCGGTGCGCAGCACGCCCAGCAGGCGGCGCATCTCGGCGAGGGCCTGCCGGCCGGTGGTGGAGATGGTCTCCAGGGCCTTCCTGGCCTGGTCGGGCGCCGCGTCGAGGACGTAGGCGGCGCCGTCGGCCTGCACCACCATGACCGACACGTTGTGCGCGACGACGTCGTGCAGCTCACGGGCTATGCGCGCGCGTTCGGCGGCGACCGCGACCTTGGCCTGCGCCTCGCGCTCCTTCTCCAGCCGGGCGGCCCGCTCCTCCAGCTGCGCGAAGTAGGCGCGGCGGGTGCGTATGGAGTCGCCGAGCACCCAGGCGAGGGCGAACGGCACGGCCAGGATGACCGAGAGGGCCACGTTCTCGGCCGTGCTCGCCTGCGGGCTGGGCCAGCGCAGCTGCGCGAGCGGGGCGGCGCACAGACCGGCGGTCAGTGCCAGGCGGGAGGCCCAGCGGGCGCCCACGGCCGCGACCGTGTAGACGATCACCAGCAGGGCGAAGTCGGCGGGCGCCGTGGGCACGTCGAGGATCAGCTGGCCGAGACCCACGACCAGGGCGAGGACCAGCATCCGCTCCGGCATCCGGCGGCGCAGCGCCACCACCACGGCCAGCAGGAACATCACCGGCACGGTCAGAGCGGGCAGCTCGGTGCCCCGGCCCTCCTCCACGGTCGCTCCGCCGAGCACCGAGATCCCGAACAGGATCACGGCCCAGAAGCCGTCGACCCACGTCGGGTGCCTGCGGAGGAAGTCATAGAGGCGCTGCACGTAACCCAGCGTAGGGAAGCAAAATGCGTGCAGGGGTCAACCGAAGGGTCGATCCCCGCCCGCCACGTGTACTCCCCAAGGTGGAGGACCGTCCGGTTCGCGCACGTAGCCTGGCCCGGTGAGGACGGCGACGGCGGACGCGGGGAAGCGGTGACGGCGGGGACCCGGGGGGCGGGGGCGGACGGTTTCCGCGGCTGGCGGGAGGCGGCCCGGGAGGCCCTGTACGGCCCGTACGGCTTCTACCGCCGGACCGGCGCGGGCCCGGCCGCCCACTTCCGGACGTCCGTCCACGCCTCCCCGCTGTACGCGCGCGCGGTGGCGCGGCTGCTGTGCCGGGTCGACGAGGCGCTGGGCCGCCCGTCCGGGCTGGACTTCGTGGACATGGCGGCCGGACGGGGCGAACTGGTCACCGGCGTGCTGGGGGCGCTCCCCGCGGACGTCTCGGCCCGGGTGCGCCCGTACGCCGTCGAGCTGGCCGCGCGCCCCCCGGGCCTGGACGACCGCATCGTGTGGCGGGGCGAGCCGCCGGAGGGCGTCACGGGGCTGCTGTTCGCCAACGAGTGGCTGGACAACGTACCGGTGGACGTCGCCGAGGTGGACGCGTCCGGCGCCTCCCGGTACGTGCTGGTGCGGGCGGACGGGACCGAGCGGCTCGGGGAGCCGGTCGCCGGTCCCGACGCGGACTGGCTGGACCGGTGGTGGCCGCTGCCGCCCGAGGAGGGCCTGCGCGCGGAGATCGGACTGCCCCGGGACCGGGCCTGGACGGCGGCCGTGGGGACGCTGGAACGCGGCGCCGCCGTCGCCGTGGACTACGCGCACACCGCCGGCGCGCGCCCGCCGTTCGGGACGCTGACCGCGTTCCTGGAGGGCCGGGAGACGGCACCGGTGCCGGACGGCTCCCGCGACCTCACGGCGCACGTGGCGCTGGACGCGTGCGCCGCCGCCCCCGCCCTGCCGGGCGCACGCCTGCTGACCCAGCGGGACGCCCTGCGCACCCTGGGCGTCACGGGCGGACGCCCCCCGCTGTCCCTGGCGAGCGGCGACCCGGCCGGCTACGTCCGCGCCCTCGCCGCCGCCGGGGAGGCCGCGGAGCTGACCGCGCCGGGCGGCCTCGGCGACTTCGGGTGGCTGGTGCAGCCGGTGGGCGTCGGGGACGTCCTCACCGGCTGAGGGCTACTTGTCGATGTCGCCGACGACGAAGAACAGCGACCCCAGGATCGCCACCATGTCCGCGACCAGCGTGCCCGGCAGCAGCTCGGTCAGCGCCTGGATGTTGTTGTACGACGCCGAGCGCAGCTTCAGCCGGTACGGCGTCTTCTCGCCCTTGCTGACCAGGTAGTAGCCGTTGATGCCGAGCGGGTTCTCGGTCCACGCGTACGTGTGGCCCTCGGGCGCCTTGAGCACCTTGGGGAGCCGCTGGTTGACCGGGCCGGGCGGCAGCTCCGCCAGCCGGTCGAGGCAGGAGTCCGCCAGGTCCAGGGAGTTGTGCGTCTGCTCCAGCAGGCACTCGAAGCGGGCGAGGCAGTCGCCCTCCTCACGGGTGACCACCTTCAGGACGTCGCCCAGCTCGCCGTAGGCCAGGTACGGCTCGTCGCGGCGCAGGTCGAAGTCGACGCCCGAGGCGCGCCCGATCGGCCCGCTCACCCCGTACGCGTGCACCGCCTCCGCCGACAGCGCGCCGACGCCGCGGGTGCGGCCGCGGAAGATCTCGTTGCCGAGCACCAGGTCGTCGAAGCGGTCCATGCGCGAACGCACGTCGGCGACCGCGGCACGCGCGCGTCCCGTCCAGCCGGCCGGGAGGTCCTCCTTGAGGCCGCCGACACGGTTGAACATGTAGTGCATGCGCCCGCCGGAGACCTCCTCCATGACGTGCTGGAGCTTCTCGCGCTCGGTGAAGGCGTAGAAAATCGGCGTGATGCCGCCGAGCTCCAGCGGATAGGAGCCGAGGAACATCAGGTGGTTGAGCACCCGGTTCAGCTCGGCGAGCAGCGTGCGCAGCCACACCGCGCGCTCGGGGACCTCCATGCCGAGCATCCGCTCCACGGCGAGGACCACGCCCAGCTCGTTGGAGAACGCCGACAGCCAGTCGTGCCGGTTGGCCAGCATGACGATCTGGCGGTAGTCGCGGGCCTCGAACAGCTTCTCCGCGCCCCGGTGCATGTAGCCGATCACGGGCTCCGCGTGGACGATCCGCTCGCCGTCCAGCACCAGCTTCAGCCGCAGCACTCCGTGCGTGGACGGGTGCTGCGGACCGATGTTGAGCACCATGTCGGTGCTCTCCGCCGCGCCGCCGATTCCGACCATGGTCTCCGTCGTAGGAGTCATGGACACAGTCTGTCGTACGTACGCTGGCCCCATGGAGACGGGGAGCCCGCACGACACGGGAACAGCGGACGCGCCGGGGACGCCCACGCCGGCGACGGCGGACGTACCGGCGACGGGCACGGCGCCGGACGGCGGTAAGGAGCCGGTCTGGCACGCGCTGCCGCCCGGGCTGCTGACGATGCGGCGGCTGCTGCTGGTGGTGTGGCTGGGGCTGCTGACCCTGGCCACCGCGCTGGTGCCGGGCCTGCTGGCCGGGCCCGCCTGGGGCGCCTTCGCGGTGCTGCCGCTGGCCCTGCTGCTGTGGGGCTGGGTGATGCTGGAGCGCAACTGGCGCTCCTGGAGGTACGCCGAGCGCGCCGACGACCTGCTGATCAGCCGCGGCGTGCTGTGGCACGAGGAGACGGTCGTGCCGTACGGGCGGATGCAGCTCGTGGAAGTCACCTCCGGGCCCGTCGAGCGGCACTTCGGGCTGGCCAGCGTGCAGCTGCACACCGCCGCCGCGGCCACCGACGCGACCATCCCCGGACTCGATCCGGCCGAGGCGGAACGGCTGCGCGACCGGCTCACGGAGCTGGGCGAGGCCCGGTCGGCGGGGCTGTGACCGCGCCCGGCGTCCAGGAGGACGTGACCGGCCGGCCACCCGTCGTCGAGCGGCGGCTGCACCCCGTCACGCCGCTGCGGCGGGCGTGGGCGCCGGTGGCCGTCCTGATGGGCTGGGCGGTGCACGACCCCGACGGCGCGCAGCGCCAGCTCACCCGGCTCACCACGACCACGCTGCTGGTCGGGCTCGGCGTGCTCATCCCGGCCGCCGCCCTCTACGGGTTCCTGAGCTGGTGGTTCACCCACTTCGCGGTGACCGACAGCGAGCTGCGGGTGCGGACCGGGCTGCTGTTCCGGCGCACCGCGCACATCCGCCTCGAGCGGATCCAGGCCATCGACGTCACCCAGCCGCTGCTGGCGCGCGTCGCGGGCGTGGCGAAGCTCAAACTCGACGTCATAGGCGCCGACAAGAAGGACGAACTGGCCTTCCTCGGGGCCGGCGAGGCGCGGGCGCTGCGCGCGGAGCTGCTGGCTCGGGCGGCGGGCTTCGCCCCGGAGACCGCCCACGAGGTGGGCGAGGCGCCGTCCCAGCAGATGCTGCGGGTGCCGCCGGGCGTGCTGGCCGTCTCGCTGCTGCTGACCGCGGCGACGTGGGTCTGGCTGCTGGTCGCAGCCGTCGCCCTGCCGCTGCTGTGGACGGCCACCCACAGCCTGTGGACGGTGCTCGCGGCCGGCATCCCGATGCTCGGCGCGGCGGGCGCGAGCAGCGTGGGCCGCTTCGTCGCCGAGTACGACTGGACGCTGGGCGAGTCGCCCGACGGCCTCCGCATCGACCACGGGCTGCTGGACCGGGCGCACGAGACGGTGCCGCCGGGCCGGGTGCAGACCGTGCGGCTGGTCGAGCCGCTGCTGTGGCGCAGGCGCGGCTGGGTACGCGTGGAGCTGGACGTGGCCGGGTCGTCCAACTCACTGCTGCTGCCGGTGGCCCCGCGCGCGATGGCCGAGTCGGTCGTCGAACGCGTCCTGCCCGGGGTGACCGTGCCCCCGCCCGAGGCGTTCTCCCGACCGCCGCGCGGCGCGCGGTGGTGCGTCCCGGTGTGGTGGCGGGGCCACGGGCTCGCCGTCACGGACGCGGTGTTCGCCTCCCGGCACGGCCTGCTGCGGCGCAGCCTCTCACTGGTGCCGCACGCCAAGGTGCAGAGCGTACGGCTCGCCCAGGGACCCTGGCAGCGGGCCCACGGGGTCGCCGACGTCCACGTGGACACCGGCGCCAACGGCACCGTGACCGCCCGTCTGCGCCCCGCCGGGGAGGCCGCGGCCCTGCTGCACGCCCAGGCGGAACGGTCCCGCACCGGACGCAGGGACGCCCTGCCGGACCGCTGGATGGCCTGACCGGCTCGGACACGCGAGAGGGCCCCGCCTGGGCGGGGCCCTCTCGCACGACGGCTGCCGGTTCAGGACACCGCGCTGCGCAGTCCCTGGACATCGATGTGCTCGGTCTCGTCGTGGGCCGTCAGGTCGATGACCTGACCGGCGCGCGGCTCCTCGGTGGCCGGCTTGTACCGCCCCTCGGCCTCCGCCTTGTGCAGCGCGAGCGCCTCCTGGCCGACGACGTCGGCGAGGTCCTCGTTCTGCACGGCGTCCAACGCCTCGCGCCGGGCGTTCTTGGTGCCGAAGAAGTCGAACCCGTCGTCCTGCACCGGCCGCCGCACGGGCTGCGTCGCCGGGACGACCGCCACCGCGGTCGGCACCGTGAAGTGCCCGGCGGGCCGGTGCGCGGCCGGGGCGGCGGAGGCGGTGGGGGCGGCCGCGCGCTCATGGTCGCCGGCCGCCCGGGGCTGCCCCCCGGCCTCGTCCTCCTGCGCCGGGTCGGGCTTGGGCCGCTTCGTCGGCTCGGGCCCGTCGTCCTCGGGGGTGCCGCCGCCCTGGGGAGCGGTGGTTCTCACGGCGGGGCTCTTCGGGGCGTCCCCGGCCTTCGCCGCTCCGGGGGCGCTCTCCCTGCGCGCGGCCGGCACGGACGGCCGCGCGGCCGTCTCCTCCGGCGCGTCGGAGTCCGCCTCGCCTCCGGTCTCCGCGTCGGCCCGCGCGTCGGTCCCCGGCTTCGCCGCGAACCGCGCCAGTGCCGCGTCGGCCTTCAGGTACAGCTTCGAACCCTCCGGGGAGAAGACGCCGGAGGTCTTCCCGACCTGCTTCTCCTCCTGCCCGGCGACCTCCGTCCGCTCCGCGTCCGCCGTCACCTCGGGGGCCGTCGGCCGCGGCTCCGGCTCGGGCGCCGCGGACGCGCCCGCGGGCAGGGCGCGCGCCGGGACGGCCGCCTCGATCTCCAGCACCCGGCGTTCCTCGAGGACGTTCGCACGCTCCGCCTCGGCCGCCGCGTACCGGCGCAGCAGCGCGGCGTGCTCGTTGCGCAGCCCCGCCAGTTCCGCGCGCTTGGCGCGCAGCCGCTGCTCCAGCTTCATGCGCAGCTCACGCGACTCCTCGAGGTCCGACTCGAGTTCGGCGACCCGCTCCTCGAAACGCCACTCGTCGCTCGCCCGCGCGCGCGCGAGGTCGGCGACGCGTTTGCCCGCCTGGGCGTCCCAGTGGCGCATCACGACGGCGCCCACGATCGCCGTGACCGCGGCGGCCGCGGCCAGGAGACGGAGCACCACCGGTTGGGTGAACACCCACGGCGCCAGGGCGCAGACGACGGACACCCCTGCGATCGCCGACGGGGGCAGCATCCTGTGCAGAGGCGGGGAATGACGGTGACGTCCACGTGGCATGGCCAGAAACTTACCGCGCGTAGGCGAATGATGGTGGCCCGCCCCGCAAAAAGAAAGCCACACGCAATGTTTCACAGGCCGTCAGCGATCCGGGCCACGCGTGAAAGCGGGTCACTGAATTTTCGTCAAGATCCTTTTTGGCTTCCGGCCGGCGGGCAACTCGCCCTCCACGCATTCCGGTTAGTCCCTGTCCCGGCCTCCGGCGGGACACCACGGCCCGACGCCGCTGCCACCCGCCGCCACCCCCGTGCCCCGGCCCCGCCCCGGGCTCCGATTCCCCCGCCGGTGCGCTTCCGTCCCGCCCCTCCCGATCCGTTTCGGCGCCTCTCCCGCATCCGCCCCCCGCGGGGCGCGTCTTCCCGGCGGAGATCCGCTTCTCCCCGAACCACCGGGCCCCCGTTTCAGCCCCTTTCCCGATCTCCCCCGTCTTCCGCGCGTCCCCCCACACGGCAATGCGGTCCGAAAGGTGCCGCCAATGTCCGCGCGCGGTGTTTCCCGCGCGGCGGGCCCGTGGGGCACCGGGCACCCTCCCTGGGCCTACGCTGAACATATGAGCACTCACAGCGGACGCCGTCAGGTCGCGGGCCTCCCCCACTGGGACCGGTGCGCGGTCATGGGAGTCGTGAACGTCACCCCCGACTCCTTCTCCGACGGCGGACGCTGGTTCGACACCTCCACGGCCGTCAAGCACGGCCTCGACCTGGTCGCACAGGGCGCCGACCTGGTGGACGTCGGCGGCGAGTCCACCCGCCCCGGCGCCACCCGCGTCGACGAGGACGAAGAGCTCAGGCGCGTCATCCCGGTGGTCCGCGGACTCGCCGCGGAGGGCGTCACCGTCTCCGTCGACACCATGCGCGCCTCCGTCGCCGAGCAGTCGCTCGCGGCCGGCGCCGCCCTGGTCAACGACGTCAGCGGCGGCCTCGCCGACCCGGCCATGATCGGCGTCGTCGCCGCCGCCGGAGCCCCGTTCGTCGTCATGCACTGGCGCGGCTTCCTGGAGGGCGGCAACGTCCGGGGCGTGTACGAGGACGTCGTCGCCGAGGTCGCCGACGAGCTCCACGCGCGCGTGGAGGCCGTCCTGGAGGGCGGCATCGCCGCCGACCGCGTGATCGTCGACCCCGGGCTCGGCTTCTCCAAGGACGCCGAGCACGACCTCGCTCTGCTCGCCCGTCTGGACCGCCTGCTGGGCCTCGGCCACCCCCTGCTCGTCGCCGCGTCCCGCAAGCGGTTCCTCGGCCGGGTGCTCGCGGGCCCCGACGCCCCTCCCCCGCCCGCCCGCGAACGCGACGCGGCCACCGTCGCCGTCTCCGCGCTGTCGGCCCGGGCCGGCGCCTGGGCGGTGCGCGTGCACGAGGTCCGGGCCAGCGCCGACGCCGTACGCGTGGTCCGCGCGATAGAAGGGGCACGCCCCGACGACCACCCCACGTCCTCCGAGCACGGTGCGGAAGGAGCACGGTGACCGCACCCCACACCGACGTCGAGCAGGTCGAGGCCGCCAACACCGCCTTCTACGAGGCACTGGAGCGGGGCGACTTCGAGGAGGTCGCCTCGGCCTGGCTCACCCCCGCCGACCTCGGCGTCGACGAGGAGTACCACGACCCCGCCGACGCGGGCGTCGTCTCCTGCGTGCACCCCGGCTGGCCGGTGCTCACCGGGCGCGGCGAGGTGCTCCGCTCGTACGCGCTGATCATGGCGAACACCGACTACATCCAGTTCTTCCTCACCGACGTCCACGTCTCCGTCACCGGGGACACGGCCGTGGTGACCTGCACCGAGAACATCCTCAGCGGGGGGCCCGCCCCCGAGGAGGGCGAGGAGCTGGGGCCGCTGGTCGGGCAGCTCGTCGTCGCCACCAACGTGTACCGGCGCACCCCTTCCGGCTGGAAGCTCTGGTCCCACCACGCCTCCCCGGTCCTCGCCGAGGAGGACGACGACGAGGACGACGACACCCCGACCCCGCCCTGACCGGCACGTGGCGGAACTCACCCGACCCGAGGCCCCCGCCCCTTCCGGCCCGTGAGCACCCCGTTCACGCTGGGCAGACGGACGGAACGGCCGTAGGAGCCCGTCCGGCGGCCGCCACCCCGCACCGCAGGGGCCGGCGCCCGCCGCGGGTAGATTCGAGAGCGGACCGGTGTGCCGTCCGCACAGGGCACCGACCGGCCGGACCGACGACAGCAGGAGTGATTCGCGTGGATCGTGTCGCGCTGAGCGGCCTCAAGGCCCGCGGGCACCACGGTGTGTTCCCGAAGGAGCGCGAGGAGGGCCAGACCTTCCTCGTGGACCTCGTCCTCAGCCTGGACACCCGCCCGGCCGCAGCCGACGACGACCTGACGAAGACCGTGCACTACGGCATCGTGGCCGAGGAGGTGGTGGCCGTCGTCGAGGGCGAGCCCGTCAACCTCGTCGAGACCCTCGCCGAGCGCATCGCCCAGGTCTGCCTGAAGCACGACGTCGTGCAGGAGGTCGAGGTGTGCGTCCACAAGCCGGACGCGCCGATCACCGTGCCCTTCGACGACGTGACCGTCACCATCACCCGGAGCCGCGCATGACCAGGCCGACCACCACGGGCCACACCGACCCGACCGTCCAGCCCGTCCCCGCCTCCGTGGTCGAGCAGGTGGACGCCGCCGACACCACCTTGCAGAACCCGAAACGGGCCGTGGTGTCCCTCGGCGCCAACCTCGGCAACCGTCTGGAGACCCTCCAGGGGGCCGTGGACGCCCTGGAGGACACCCCGGGCATCCGGGTCAAGGCGGTCTCCCCCGTGTACGAGACGGAGCCCTGGGGCGTCGAGCCCGGCAGCCAGCCGTCCTACTTCAACGCGGTCGTCGTCCTGAGGACCACCCTGCCGCCGTCCTCCCTGCTGGAGCGCGCCCAGGCGGTCGAGGAGGCGTTCCACCGCGTACGGGACGAGCGCTGGGGCCCCCGCACCCTGGACGTCGACATCGTCTCCTACGCCGAACTGCACTCCGAGGACCCGCAGCTCACCCTGCCGCACCCGCGGGCCCACGAGCGCGCCTTCGTGCTCGCCCCCTGGCTGGACGTCGACCCCGCCGCCGAGCTTCCCGGACGCGGTCCGGTGGCCGAGCTGCTGGACGCGGTCACCCGGGACGGGGTCACGCCGCGCGCCGACCTGGAACTCCGGCTGCCCGAGTAGCCGTTAAGGTCGAGGACGGCCACAGCCCGGGCCACCGGCCGGGGGAACGCGAAGGGACACCGTGAAAGAGCTGCGCATCAGGGTGCTGGCCGGCGTCTTCGTCGTCGCCGGTGTCCTGTCCTGGGCCGGCGCCCGCCTGTGGAACTCGCTGGGGACCCTCCCGAGCGTCCCCGTGGCCGCGCCGATCGTGCTCGCCCTGATCGCCACGGTCCTCGCGGCCACCGCGCTCTCCCTGCGCGCCCGCCTCAAGGCGCAGCGCGAGCGCCGTCCGGAGGCCAAGGGCGTCGACCCGCTGCAGGCGGCCCGCGCGGTGGTCTTCGGGCAGGCCAGCGCCCTGGTGGCGGCCCTCGTCGCCGGCCTCTACGGCGGCACGTTCGTCGTGCTGCTGGGCTCCCTGGACATCCCCGCCCGCCGCGACCAGGCCATCTACGCCGGATTCTCCGTGGTGGCGGGCATCGCCGTGATAGCGGCCGCCAAGTGGCTTGAGCACGTCTGCAAGCTCCCGGAGGACGAGGACGACGACCACCCGGGCACGGCCCCGGCGAGCTGAGACGTCCCGCACGCGAAAGGGGGCACGGTCCACCCGGACCGTGCCCTTTCCGTTTCCGTCTGTCCGGCGTCAGCGCGCCATGATCAGGCTCATCGCCTCGTTGCGGGTCGCCGCGTCCCGCAGTTGGCCCCGCACCGCCGAGGTGATCGTCTTGGCGCCGGGCTTGCGGATGCCCCGCATCGACATGCACATGTGCTCGCACTCCACGACCACGATGACTCCGCGCGGCTCCAGGATGTCCATCAGGGAGTCCGCGATCTGCGTGGTGAGCCGCTCCTGCACCTGCGGGCGCCGCGCGTAGACGTCCACCAGGCGGGCCAGCTTGGAAAGGCCCGTGATCTTCCCGCTGGTCGACGGGATGTACCCGACGTGCGCCACGCCCCGGAACGGCACCAGATGATGCTCACAAGTCGAGTACACCTCGATGTCCTTGACCAGCACCATCTCGTCGTGGCCGATGTCGAACGTCGTCGTCAGGACGTCCTCCGGCTTCTGCCACAGCCCCGCGAAGATCTCCCGGTAGGCCCGCGCCACCCTCGCCGGCGTCTCCTGCAGGCCCTCACGGTCCGGGTCCTCGCCCACCGCGATCAGCAGCTCGCGCACGGCGTTCTGCGCCCGCTTCTCGTCGAACTCACCGACGGGGGCTATGCCGTCCAGCGTCACGGGGTCGGTCATGGGGTGCCTCGTTCCTGATGCCTGCACGCGTGAGGGGCACGCGTCTCGAACTGCGGGTTACGCAAATGCCGCGCCCCCCAGGCTAGAACCTGGGGGGCGCGGCATCCATTCCGGGCCCTGAGGGGCTCCGAAGGCGTCGTGTCAGCTCTCGGGGCGCTCCTCCGGGGTCCGCTCCGGCTGCGGGGCGGGGTCCGTCGTGGCGCTCTTCGTGGTGGAGATGGCCGGCGTGGCGCCGTTCGCCCCGTTCGTCAGGGCCAGCTCCTTGGGGGAGAGGACCGGCGGGCGGGTGGACGGCGTACGGCGCGAGGAGCCGGTCCAGGCGGGCCTGGGCGGGCGCTTCACGATCGGCGCGAAGATCTCGGCGATCTCCTCCTTGCCCAGCGTCTCCTTCTCCAGGAGGGCCAGGACCAGGTTGTCGAGGACGTCGCGGTTCTCGACGAGGATCTCCCACGCCTCGTTGTGCGCGGTCTCGATGAGCTTCTTGACCTCTTCGTCGACCAGCGCGGCGACCTCTTCCGAGTAGTCGCGCTGGTGAGTCATCTCACGGCCGAGGAAGGGCTCGGTGTTGTCGCCGCCGAACTTGATGGCGCCGAGCCGCTCGGTCATGCCGTACTGCGTGACCATCGCGCGGGCCAGGCCCGTGGCCTTCTCGATGTCGTTGGCGGCACCGGTGGTCGGGTCGTGGAAGACCAGCTCCTCCGCCGCGCGGCCGCCCAGCATGTACGCCAGCTGGTCCAGCATCTCGTTGCGCGTGGTGGAGTACTTGTCCTCGTCCGGCAGGACCATGGTGTAGCCGAGGGCGCGGCCTCTCGACAGGATGGTGATCTTGTGGACCGGGTCGGAGTTCGGTGAGGCCGCCGCGACCAGGGCGTGTCCGCCCTCGTGGTACGCGGTGATCTTCTTCTCCTTGTCGGACATGATCCGGGTCCGCTTCTGCGGGCCCGCGACGACGCGGTCGATCGCCTCGTCGAGCATCTTGTTGTCGATCAGCTTCTGGTCGCTGCGCGCGGTGAGCAGCGCGGCCTCGTTCAGCACGTTGGCCAGGTCGGCACCGGTCATGCCGGGCGTGCGGCGGGCCACGGCGCCGAGGTCGACGTCCGGGGCGACCGGCTTGCCCTTCTGGTGCACCTTGAGGATCTCGAGGCGGCCCTGCATGTCCGGGCGGTCCACCGCGATCTGGCGGTCGAAGCGGCCGGGACGCAGCAGCGCCGGGTCGAGGATGTCCGGGCGGTTCGTCGCGGCGATGAGGATCACGCCGCCCTTCACGTCGAAGCCGTCCATCTCGACGAGCAGCTGGTTCAGCGTCTGCTCGCGCTCGTCGTGACCGCCGCCGAGGCCGGCGCCGCGGTGACGGCCGACCGCGTCGATCTCGTCGACGAAGACGATCGCCGGGGCGTTCGCCTTGGCCTGCTCGAAGAGGTCACGGACGCGGGAGGCGCCGACACCGACGAACATCTCGACGAAGTCGGAACCCGAGATCGAGTAGAACGGGACGCCCGCCTCACCCGCGACGGCGCGCGCGAGCAGGGTCTTGCCGGTGCCGGGCGGGCCGTACAGCAGCACGCCCTTGGGGATCTTGGCGCCGACGGCCTGGAACTTCGCCGGCTCCTGCAGGAACTCCTTGATCTCGTGGAGCTCCTCGACGGCCTCCTCGGAGCCCGCGACGTCGGAGAACGTCGTCTTCGGGGTGTCCTTGGTGATGAGCTTCGCCTTGGACTTCCCGAAGTTCATGACACGGGAGCCGCCGCCCTGCATCTGATTCATCAGGAACAGGAAGACGACCACGATGAGGACGAAGGGAAGCAGGGACAGCAGAATGCTCACGAAGGGGTTCTGCTTCGACGGCGAAACCGTGTAGCCGTCAGGGATCTGCTTGTTCTGGAATTTGTCCTGCAGCGTGCTGGCGATGGTGACGCCCTGGTCGCCGATGTAGCTCGCCTGGATCTTCGAGCTGTCCTCGACCTTCTGGCCGTCCTTGAGCTGGACCTTGATGGTCTGCTCGTCGCCGGTGGTCAGCTTGGCCGACTCGACCTTGTTCTCATTGATCGCCTGGACGACCTGGCCCGTGTCCACCGTCTTGTAGCCGCCGGACGAGCCGACGACCTGCATCAACACGACCACGGCAAGGACGGCCAGCACGATCCACATGACCGGCCCACGGAAGTATCGCTTCACGTCCATCCATACGGAGCGGTGCCGCCCCGTCCCTCCTGCCATAGTGAGTTTGATAAAGGCTGTTCTTCGGACGGTACCCCAGCATCGGCCCCCGACGCTGCGAGGGACAGCCGGCAATGGCGTCCACGCATGCTCCAACGCCGCGGAGCCCGCCGGGGTTCCCGATCACGTACGGCGGCCGGGGCCGCCGCGGTTCACCCGCCGTAGACGTGGGGCGCGAGCGTCCCGACGAACGGCAGGTTTCGGTACTTCTCGGCGTAGTCCAGGCCGTAGCCCACGACGAACTCGTTGGGAATGTCGAAACCCACCCATTCGACGTCAATGGCGACCTTGGCGGCCTCGGGCTTGCGCAGCAGCGTGCACACCTTGAGGGAGGCGGGCTCGCGCGAGCCGAGGTTCGAGATCAGCCAGGACAGGGTCAGTCCGGAGTCGATGATGTCCTCGACGATGAGGACGTGGCGGCCCTTGATGTCCGTGTCGAGGTCCTTGAGGATCCGCACCACGCCCGAGGACTGCGTGCCCGCCCCGTACGAGGACACGGCCATCCAGTCCATCGTGACGGGGGTGGACAGCGCCCTGGCGAGGTCGGCCATCACCATCACCGCGCCCTTGAGCACGCCGACGATCAGCAGGTCCTTGCCCGCGTACTCCGCGTCGATCTTCGCCGCCAGCTCAGCCAGCTTGGCGTCGATCTCTTCCTTGGTGATGAGCACCTTCTCGAGGTCGGCACCCATGTCGTTCGCGTCCACCCGCATCACTTTCGGTCGTCCCACCGGCCGGTCCGGTCCGCCCCGCGACCTGGCGGTCGGTGGGGTCCGGATTCAGCCCTGCCGAATCACCAGTCTGCCACCCTGCCGGCGGGCGACGACCCGGCCGGGGAGATTGATGGCTCCCTGGCCGCGCCAGCCGGTGATCAGCCGGTCGACCTCCTCGATGTGGCGGGCGAACAGCGAACCGGCCGGTGCGCCGGCCTCGATGGCGGCCCGGCGCAGCACCCGGCGTCGCACGGCGGGCGGCAGGTCGTGCAGCGCGGCGCACTCCAGGCGGCCGTCGTCGTCACGGACGCCGTCCGCGGCCCTGCCGGCCCAGGCGTCCAGGGCGTCGGCATCGTCACGGGAGAGCTGGGCCGTACGGGCGAGGGCCTCCACGACGCCCTTGCCGAGCGCCTTCTCCAGGGCGGGCAGACCCTCCTGGCGCAGCCGGGAGCGGGTGAACGCGGGGTCGGTGTTGTGCGGGTCGTCCCAGACGGGCAGGGACTGGACCATGCAGGCCTTGCGGGCGGTCTGCCGGTCGAGCTGGAGGAAGGGGCGCCGGTAACGGCCGTCGGCCCCCGAGACCGCGGCCATGCCGGACAGGGAACGGATGCCGGAGCCCCGGGCGAGGCCGAGCAGCACCGTCTCGGCCTGGTCGTCGCGGGTGTGGCCGAGCAGGACGGCGGCGGCGCGACGGCGCTCGGCGGCGGCGTCGAGGGCGGCGTAGCGGGCGTCCCGGGCGGCGGCCTCGGGGCCTCCTTCGCGGCCGACGGTGACGGCGACCGACTCGACGGGGTCCAGGCCGAGTTCGCGCAGCCGGGAGGCGACCTCGGCGGCGCGCAGGTCGGAGCCTGTCTGGAGGCCGTGGTCGACGGTGACGCCGCCGGCGCGCAGGCCGGCGCGGGGGGCTTCGAAGGCGAGGGCGGAGGCGAGCGCCATGGAGTCGGCGCCGCCGGAGCAGGCCACGAGCACGAGCGGGGAGGAGGACCGCTCGTCGGGCGTGAGGCGGCCGGGCGTCCGGCCGTGTTCGGCGAGGATGTCGTTCAGGACGCGGCGGACCGCCAGGCGTATCGCCGCGACCGCAGGATGGGGACCCATGTCCGGTTCCCTTCTGATGATGTCCGGGGGGGTGAACCCGGGGGTCGGTCACGCAGAGTGTGTAGATGGTGACAGAACCGGGCCGTTCCCCGAGCATTGCACGCCTGCCCGGGGCCCACGGTCCCTCGGACGGGTGATTGGCGGGGCGTCCGTCTGCCGTCGCCCTGACGGCCTGTGCGACGGGGCGCGGTGCCTACGCCTCCGGTTTGCGGTGCACCCGTGTGATCCAGTCCGCCGGTTTGCCGATCTCCGCCTTGGTGGGGAGGGTGTTCGGCGACGTCCACACGCGGTTGAAGCCCTCCATGCCGACCTCGTCGACGACCGCGCGGACGAAGCGCTCGCCGTCGCGGTACTGCCGGAGCTTGGCGTCCAGGCCGAGCAGCTTGCGCAGCGCCATGTCCAGGCGGGAGGCGCCCTTGGCGCGGCGCTGCTGGAACTTCTCGCGGATCTCCGCGACGCTCGGCACGACCTCGGGGCCCACGCCGTCCATGACGTAGTCGGCGTGACCCTCCAACAGCGACATCACGGCGGTGAGCCGACCGAGGATCTCCCGCTGGGCAGGGGTCTGCACGATCTCCACGAGGGAGCGCCCCTCGTCGCCCTCCTCGCCCTCGGGCCGCCCGCCGACCAGCGACTGCGCGGCCTCGCGCACCCGCTCCAGCACGGTCGTCGGGTCGACGTCGGTCTCCGCGAGGAACGCCTGGATCTCGCCCTCGAGGTGGTCCCGCAGCCAGGGCACGGCCGTGAACTGGGTGCGGTGCGTCTCCTCGTGGAGCGTCACCCACAGCCGGAAGTCGTGCGGCTCCACGTCGAGTTCGCGCTCCACGTGGACGATGTTGGGGGCGACCAGCAGCAGCCGACCGCCGCCGTTGGCCCCGGCCGGGAGGTCCCGGGTGGCAGGGGCGAACGTCTCGTACTGGCCGAGGACGCGGGAGGCCAGGAACGACAGGAGCATGCCCAGCTCCACGCCGGTGACCTTGCCGCCGACGGCGCCCATCATCACGTTGCCGGGGCTCGTGCCGCGTCGTTCCTGCATCTTGTCGAGCAGGGGTTTCAGCAGCTCGCGGAAGCCGGCGACGTTGGCCCGCACCCAGCCGGGGCGGTCCACCACCAGGAGGGGCGTGTCATGGGTCTCGGGCGTGCCGAGGTTCGTGAAGCCGCGGACGTGTTCCTCCGCGGACCGCGCGTGGCGGCGGAGCTCCGCGACGACGGCGCGGGCCTCGTCCCGGCTCACGTCGGGGCCCGGCCGCATGAGCCTGGTCGCGGTCGCGACCGCGAGGTTCCAGTCGACCATGCCGGATGAGGCAGCACCACCGATGCTCGTCATGTGTCAACGGTACGTGAGGGGTGGGGAAACGGGCAGATCCTCACAGCGGCGCCCCTGCCGGGGGGGGGTGCCCGGGGGCACGCCCAGGGACGCGGCACTTCACGCTCTGGGGCGCGAGGGCTGCGCCCTCAGGGGCGCGGGGAACTGCACCCTCAGGGGCGCGGGGAACTGCGCGAACGGGGGTCCGGGGGCGGAGCCCCCGAAGACGGGAGGGCAGGACGCCTCACGTCCAGGCGCCCTGAGTGCAGCCACGCTGCGGAGGGGCGTTGTCGTGCCGCGTTCCGTGAAGCCCTCTACGGCGTCCGGCAACCGCACGTCGCCAAGGCTGTCGCGGCCTTGTCCAAGGTCGTCTGGGCCGCCTCCGCCCCCGCCGTGTCGTTCGCGAGGAACGCGAACGCCAGCAGGCGGCCGTCGCGGTCCACGACCGTGCCGGCGAGCGTGTTGACGCCGGTCAGCGTGCCGGTCTTGGCGCGGACCAGGCCCGCCGCCCCGTCCGCGTAGCGGCTGGACAGCGTGCCGGTGAAGCCGGCGACGGGGAGGCCGGTGAGGGCGGAGCGCAGTTCCGGGTGGGCGGGGTCGCCCGCCTTGACGAGGAGGGCGGTCAGCAGGTCCGCGGTGAGCCGCCCGCCACGGTCCAGCCCGCTGCCGTCCTTGATCACCACGCCCTTCACGGGCAGCTTCAGCGCCTTCAGGCGCGCGGTGACCGCCGCCCCCGCGCCGGCGAAGTCGGCCTTCTTGCCGGTGGCCACGGCGGTGTGCCGGGCGAGCGCCTCGGCGATGTCGTTGTCGCTTTCGGTCAGCATGCGCTCGACGAGCGAGGAGAGCGGCGGCGAGGAGACCGTCGCGAGGGTGGTGGCGCGCGTGGTCGACTTCGACGGGCCGGGAGGCGTGGCCGTGATGCCGTGCGTCTTCAGCAGGTCGCCGAACGTCCGGGCGGCGTCCGCCGCGGGGTCGGGGACACGCTCGACGGGTCCGCTGGAGGAGTCGTCGGTGCGGCCCTCGTCGGCCATCAGAGGGGTGACGGCGGCGAGGTTCTCGTTGCGCCGCCCGATCGGGTGGGCCGTGTCGCCCTTGTAGAGGGTCGTGTCGTACGACAGCGTCACCTTGCGCACGCCCCGCTTGGCGAGGGCGGCCGCCGTACGGGCGGCCAGGTCGCGCAGGCTCGCGGAACCCTTGGCGTTCTTGCGGGCGGTGAGCGTCGGATCGCCGCCGCCGACCAGCACGACCTCCTCGGTGTCGGGCTCGTAGACCGTACGAGTGGTGAGCCGGTGGTCGGCGCCCAGCGCGGACAGCGCGGCGACCGCGGTGGCGATCTTCGTGGTGGAGGCGGGCGTGAGAGCGTTCCCGGAGTCCGCGCCGTAGAGGCGGCGGCCGGTGGCGGCGTCGACCACGGCGGCCGAGCGGCGGCCCAGCACCGGGTCCTTCAGCAGCGGGTCGAGGACGGCTGCGAGCGCCTTCCCGGCGGGCGCCGAACGGGCGGCGGTGGCGGTGCCGCCGAGGCCGGTGAGCACGGACGGGGCGGGCGGGGCGGCCTGCGGTCCGCGCGGCGGGGTGCCGGCGCGCGCCCGGGAGCCGTCGTGATCTGTGCCACGCGAGGCTTCCAGGGCCACGGCCCGGTGCCGCTCGGCCGTACGCTGACCCGAGGAGTCCCAGGGGCCGGCGGCGGTCGCCACTCCCGCGGCCAGCGCCAGACCGGCGGTGGCGGCGGTCGCGGTGTACCAGCCGGTTCCGGGCCGAGCGACCCGTGGGGCCCCCGGCGATCCCGGCCGGCGTCCCCTGGTGAACCACGGCCCGGTGGCCGCGGCGACCCGCGCCAGACGCGGTCGTACGGCGTCCGCGATCCGCACGACGTGCGGTCCCGCGGCCCGCCAAGGCCTCAGCTCTGGCACGACCACCAGCCCCTTTCGCGATCACACACCTGCGTGAGGGACACTTAACCACCAGAACGATGTGCTGATCATGGAGGAGCGTCCGGTGGAGTTCGACGTCACGATCGAGATCCCGAAGGGTTCGCGGAACAAGTACGAGGTGGACCACGAGACGGGTCGGATCCGCCTGGACCGTCGGCTCTTCACCTCGACCGCCTACCCGACCGACTACGGCTTCGTCGAGAACACCCTCGGCGAGGACGGCGACCCGCTGGACGCGCTGGTCATCCTGGACGAGCCGACGTTCCCGGGCTGCCTGATCCGCTGCCGCGCCATCGGCATGTTCCGCATGACCGACGAGGCCGGCGGCGACGACAAGCTGCTGTGCGTCCCGTCGACGGACCCGCGTGTGGAGCACCTGCGCGACATCCACCACGTGTCGGAGTTCGACCGCCTGGAGATCCAGCACTTCTTCGAGGTCTACAAGGACCTGGAGCCGGGCAAGTCCGTCGAGGGCGCCGACTGGGTCGGCCGGGTGGACGCCGAGGCCGAGATCGAGCGGTCCTACAAGCGCTTCAAGGACCAGGGCGGTCACTGAGCCCCCGCACCACGGGACGTGACGACGGGCCGCACGCCGACGCGTGCGGCCCGTCGTCGTGCGGCGTGCGCATACTGGCGGGGCAGAAGGCACACTGAAGGACGGTGTCGTCAGCAGGGAGAGAAAGGCACGTGACGGACGCGGAGGACCGCAAGCCGCAGTCGGACGAGGCGAGGAACGCCTTCGTACCCCCTTCCGGTCTCGCGGCGACGGCCGACAACGAGTCGTCGACGACGTCCGAGTTCGCCCTCCCCGACGGGCTGGCCGTGCCGAAGCCGGGACAGGAGTCCGAGACCACCTCGGAATTCGCCCTTCCGGACGGTCTTGACGTCGCCCCGCCCCCGCAGCACGAGCCGGAGGGCTCGGCGTTCAGCACGCCGAGGACGTACAGCGCCCGGCAGGCCACGTTCACCCCGCCGACCGGCGTCCCGCTGGTCCGGCTGACCAAGGACGTGCCCTGGCAGGACCGCATGCGCACGATGCTGCGCATGCCGGTGACCGAGCGGCCGGCCCCGGAGCCGGTGCAGCGGCACGACGACTCCGGCCCGGCCGTGCCGCGCGTGCTCGACCTGAGCCTGCGTATCGGGGAGCTCCTCCTGGCCGGCGGCGAGGGCGCCGAGGACGTGGAGGCGGCGATGTTCGCCGTGTGCCGCTCCTACGGCCTGGACCGCTGCGAGCCCAACGTCACCTTCACCCTGCTCGCGGTCTCCTACCAGCCGTCCCTGGTCGACGACCCGGTGACCGCCTCCCGCACGGTGCGCCGCCGCAGCCCCGACTACACCCGGCTGGCGGCCGTCTACCAGCTGGTGGACGACCTCAGCGACGACGAGACCCAGGTGTCCCTGGAGGAGGCGTACCGGCGGCTGGCGGAGATGCGCCGTAACCGGCACCCCTACCCCGGCTGGGCGCTGACGGCCGCGAGCGGGCTGCTCGCCGGCTCCGCCTCGGTGCTGGTCGGCGGTGGTCTGCTGGTGTTCGTCGCGGCGGCGGTCGGTGCCATGCTCGGCGACCGGCTGGCCTGGCTGTGCGCCGGGCGCGGGCTGCCGGAGTTCTACCAGTTCACGGTGGCGGCGACGCCGCCGGCCGCGATCGGGGTGGCGCTGACCCTGGCGCACGCGGACGTGAAGGCGTCCGCGGTGATCACCGGTGGGCTGTTCGCGCTGCTGCCCGGACGGGCGCTGGTGGCGGGCGTGCAGGACGGGCTGACCGGCTTCTACATCACGGCGTCGGCGCGTCTGCTGGAGGTGCTGTACTTCTTCGTCGGCATCGTGATCGGCGTGCTGACGGTGCTGTACTTCGGCGTGCAGCTCGGCGCCAACCTGGTGCCGGACGCCGCGCTCGGCGGGTCCGACCCGCAGCCGGTGCTCCAGATCGCCGCGTCCCTGGGCCTGTCGCTCGCCTTCGCGGTGCTGCTCCAGCAGGAGAGGTCCACCGTGCTGATGGTGACGCTGAACGGCGGGGTCGCCTGGGTGGTGTACGGGGCGATGCACGACGCGGGCGACATCTCGCCGGTGGCGTCCACGGCGGTGGCGGCCGGTGTGGTCGGCCTGTTCGGGCAGCTGCTGGCCCGCTACCGGTTCGCGTCCGCGCTGCCGTACACGACGGCCGCGATCGGGCCGCTGCTGCCCGGTTCGGCCACGTACTTCGGTCTGCTGGGCATCGCCCAGAACGAGGTCGACTCGGGCCTCGCCTCGCTCACCAAGGCGGTGGCGCTGGCGATGGCCATCGCGATCGGGGTGAACCTCGGTTCGGAGATCTCCCGGCTGTTCCTGCGGATCGGCTCGGCGGAGAAGCGACGGGCGGCGAAGCGGACGCGGGGTTTCTGACCCGCGTACCGCCCGCCGCCCGGCAGGGATCGCTCAGTGGCCGCCGTTGTACGGCTGCTGCTGGTCGTACCGCTGCTGGTCGTACTGCTGCTGGTCGTACCGCTGCTGGTCGTTGCCGTACGGCTGCCGGCGGGGCTGCTGCTGCGGGTAGCCGTTCGGCTGGCCGCCGTAGGGCGGGTGGGGCTGCTGCGGGTAGCCGCCCTGGCCGCCGTGCTGCTGGGGGCGGGGCTGCTGGGGAGCGGCGGCCGGGCTGATGCGGCGCAGCTGGGTGGTGGCGTCGTCCATGACCGGCGGCTGCGGGTGCTGCGCGGCGGCCGGGGCCTCGGCGGCGGCGCGCTTCTTCTTGCCGCGCTCACGCAGGTACTCGACGATGATCGGCACCACGGAGAGGAAGACGATCAGGATGAGGATCGCCTCGACGTGCTCCTTGATGAAGGAGATCTGGCCCAGCCAGTACCCGGCGAGGGTGACGCCCGTGCCCCAGGCGATGCCGCCGATGACGTTGTACGTGAAGAACGTGCGGTACTTCATCCGGCCGGCGCCGGCCACGATGGGCGCGAAGGTCCGCACGATGGGCACGAAGCGGGCCAGGACGATCGCCTTGGGCCCGTACTTCTCCATGAAGTCGTGGGCCTTCTCCAGGTTCTCCTGTTTGAAGAGCTTGGAGTTGGGCCGGTTGAACAGCCTGGGCCCGAAGTACTTGCCGATCATGTAGCCGACCTGGTCGCCGATCACGGCGGCGAGCACGATCAGCGTGCAGACCAGCCACAGCGGCTGGCTGATGTAGGTGCCCTCGGCCACGAACAGACCCGCCGTGAACAGCAGGGAGTCGCCGGGCAGGAACGCGAAGAGTCCGGATTCCGCGAAGACGATCAGCAGGATGCCGGGAAGGCTGAAGGTCTCGATGAGGTAGTCCGGGCTCAGCCACTCGGGGCCGAGCGCAAGCGTGGTCACGGGGATGTGGCTCCTGCAGCTGGGGGTCAAGGGCGGGGCTGGCTGCCCAAATTATGAACGCAGCCGTAGAAGCCCAGGTTCCGCGGGGGTACCCAGGATGCACTGTGCCCCGCCCCGCGCAAAGCCGCGAGCCGGCGCCGTGGGGTGATCGCCGCTGGTCGTGGCCCGGTGCGGCCGGGCCCACGACCGTCAGACGGTGTGCCGTACGGCGTTGGCGAGGATCGCGTCCCGCATGTACGCGGCCAGTCCCGGCTTCGCCTGGTCGATGTTGCGGGTGAACCGCTCGTCGTTGACGTACATCTCGCCCAGGCAGGTGTGCATCTCGTACCCGCAGTCGTAGTGGTTGCGGGAGATGCCCCGCCGGTGGTCCTCTGCGGCGTCCATCGCCGCCTCGGAGTCCGACGGCTCGCCCGCCTCCATCAGGGCGACGAAGCGCCGGGTCAGCTCGTCGGCCTCGTCCTGGATCCGCTGCCAGTCTTCCTTGGTGTAGGAGGCCGTCCGCTCCCGCGACTGGCGGTAGGCGTCGGTGTCGCCCCAGCGCTCCTGGACCTCCTCCTGGTACTGGTCGGGGTCGAAGTCGCCGAAGACCTCGAACTTCTCCTCGGGTGTCAGGTTGATTCCCATCGTGCGTGCCTCCATGGCCTGTTCCACGGCCGCCGCCATCTTCTGCAGCCTCTCGATCCGGGCGGTCAGCAGCTCGTGCTGGCGGCGCAGATGCGCGCGCGGGTCCGCGTCCGGGTCGTCGAGCAGCGCGGCGACCTCCTCGAGCGGGAAGCCGAGCTCGCGGTAGAACAGGATCTGCTGCAGCCGGTCGAGGTCGGCGTCGCTGTAGCGCCGGTGCCCCGCGTGGCTGCGCTCGCTCGGCACGAGCAGGCCGATGGCGTCGTAGTGGTGCAGGGTGCGCACCGTGACGCCGGCGAATCCGGCCACCTGTCCTACGGACCAGCTCATGTCCGCTCCCTTCCCTTGCGCGTTCCAGGCTGGGTCCTCACGCCACGTGAGGTGCAAGCGGGTTACCGGTTTATCCCTTTCACCCCCTTTATCGTGTGCGCGTGGCCCAGGACAGCACGCAGCCGGCGCCCGGCACCGCCCCGGCGGCCTCGGCACGCTCCCTCCTGCCGACCATCGTGCCCGCGCTGCTGGTCGGCGTGGTGACGAGCCTGGTCCTGCTGGGGGTGAGCGCGGCCGCCGAGGAACTGCAGCACGCGCTCTGGCAGGACCTGCCGGACGCGCTCGGCGTGGGGCGCTACTCCGTGGCGTGGATGTTCGCTGTGCTGACCGCCACCGGTGTCGCGGTCGGGCTCGTGGTGTGGAAGGTCCCCGGACACGCGGGCCCCGACCCGGCGACCACCGGTCTGGAGGCGCCGGTGCTGCCGCTCGCGGTGCTGCCCGGGCTGCTGCTGGTGACCGCGCTGGTCCTGGCGGGCGGGCCCAGCCTGGGACCGGAGAACCCGATCATCGCCGTGAACGTCTCGCTGGCGGTCCGGTTCGGAGCCCGCGCCTTCCCGAAGACGGCCCGGCGGGGCTGGGTGGCCCTGGCGGAGGCGGGGACCATCGGCGCGCTGTTCGGCACGCCGGTCGCCGCCGCGCTGGTGATCTCCGAGGCGCTGGCCGGGCAGCGCGTCAAGGGCCAGCTGTGGGACAGCCTGTTCGCACCGCTGGCCGCCGCCGGGGCCGGCGCGCTGACCACCACGCTGGTCTCGGAGCCCAGCTTCGACCTGCATCTGCCGGCGTTCGCGGGGCCCGGCTGGGCCGATCTGCTGGCGTCGCTCGTGGTGGCCTCGGCGGGCGCGCTGCTCGGCATGTGCGCCGTCTACGCCTTCCCGTACGTGCACGGCGCGTTCCGGCGGCTGCGGCACCCGATGCTGATGCTCCCGGCCGGAGGGGTGGTCCTGGGCGCCCTCGCCGCCCTGGGCGGGCACCTCACCCTGTTCAAAGGGCTCGACGAGATCGCCGAGCTGGCCGCCGACCCCGACGGCTGGACGGCGGGCGAGTTCGCCGTGATGACGGTGGTGAAGCTGGCCGCGCTGCTGGTCGCCGCGTCCTGCGGCTTCCGCGGCGGCCGGATCTTCCCGTCGGTGTTCATCGGGACCGCGCTCGGCCTGTGCGCGCACGCCCTGGTGCCCGGGGTGCACCCGGCGGTCGGGGTGTCGGCGGCCGTCCTGGGCGTGCTGCTGGCCGTCACCCGGCAGGGCTGGGTGAGCCTGTTCGTCGCAGCCGTCCTGGCCTCCTCCCCCGGCATCCTCACGCTGCTCTGCCTCGCCTCCCTGCCCGCCTGGCTGCTCGTCACCGGCCGCCCGCACATGCAGCTGCGGCCGGACGGGACGGCCGTCAGGTGACCCCGCTCCCCAGGCGGTCCCGCCCCGGGCCGCCCGACCCCTATGGAGGATCCATGCCGCTGCACCCCGGCCGGCCTGCCGGTGAGCGCCCGATGTCCGTCAACCCCTTCCTGGGGCCCGCGAACCCGGTCGGGGGGATGACCCAGGCTCCGCCCAGGCACCGGCTCCCGGACGGCCCCATGGCCCCGTCGACGGCGTACCAGCTGGTGCACGACGAGCTGATGCTGGACGGCAACGCCCGGCTGAACCTGGCCACCTTCGTCACCACCTGGATGGAGCCCGAGGCCGGGGTGCTGATGATGGAGTGCCGCGACAAGAACATGATCGACAAGGACGAGTACCCGCGCACCGCCGAGTTGGAGCGGCGCTGCGTGGCGATGCTCGCCGACCTGTGGCGTGCGCCCGACCCGTCGAAGGCCGTGGGCTGTTCGACCACCGGTTCCAGCGAGGCGTGCATGCTGGCGGGCCTGGCCCTGAAGCGGCGCTGGGCGCTGCGCAACGCCGGCCGCTACCCCTCGCGGGAGGCCCGCCCCAACCTGGTGATGGGGATCAACGTCCAGGTGTGCTGGGACAAGTTCTGCACCTTCTTCGAGGTGGAGCCCCGTCAGGTGCCCATGGAGGGCGACCGCTTCCACCTCGACCCGGCGGCCGCCGCCGAGCTGTGCGACGAGAACACCATCGGCGTCGTCGGCATCCTCGGCTCCACCTTCGACGGGTCCTACGAGCCGGTCGCCGAGCTGTGCGCGGCCCTGGACGACCTCCAGGAGCGCACGGGCCTGGACATCCCGGTGCACGTCGACGGGGCGTCGGGGGCGATGATCGCGCCGTTCCTCGACGAGGACCTGGTGTGGGACTTCCGCCTCGACCGGGTGGCGTCCATCAACACCTCGGGACACAAGTACGGTTTGGTGTACCCGGGGGTGGGCTGGGTGCTGTGGCGGGACGCGGCGGCGCTGCCCGAGGAGCTGGTGTTCCGGGTGAACTACCTGGGCGGCGACATGCCGACCTTCGCGCTGAACTTCTCCCGGCCGGGCGCCCAGGTGGTGGCGCAGTACTACTCCTTCCTGCGGCTGGGCCGGGACGGCTACCGCGCGGTGCAGCAGGCCGCGCGGGACGTCGCCACGGGGCTGTCCGCGCGGATCGAGGCGCTCGGCGACTTCCGGCTGCTCACCCGGGGCGACGAGCTGCCGGTGTTCGCGTTCACCACCGCGCCGGACGTGACGGCGTTCGACGTGTTCGACGTGGCGCGGCGGCTGCGGGAGAACGGCTGGCTGGTGCCCGCGTACACCTTCCCGGCGAACCGTCAGGACCTCGCGGTGCTGCGGGTGGTGTGCCGCAACGGTTTCTCCGAGGACCTCGCCGCCCTGTTCGCCGAGGACCTGACCCGGCTGCTGCCCGATCTGAGGAGCCAGTCGCACCCGCTCACCAGGGACCGGAACGCGGCGACCGGGTTCCACCACTGAGCCGGGTGGTCCGGCTCCCGCACGGACGGGAGCCGGACCACGCGCGCCCTACCTGCTGAGCCGGGCGAACCGCCGTACCGCCAGCGGGAAGAACACCACGAGCAGGGCGAGGGGCCAGAGGACCGCGGCCCCCACGTGCCCCGACTCCGCTCCCGGCGCGCCGAACAGGTCCCGTACGGCCGCGGCCGTGTGGGAGATCGGGTTCCACTGCACGACCGTCGCGAGCCAGCCGGGCATGGACTCGGGGACGGCGAAGACGGTGGACAGGAAGCCGAACGGCCAGACCAGGATCTGTACGGCCTGCACCATCTCCGGCTTGCCCGCCACCAGCGCCAGAAGAATGCCGACCCACAGCATCGCGAACCGGAGCAGCAGGAGCAGTCCCAGCGCGCCCAGGAACGCGCCCGGGCCCGCGTCCGTGCGCCAGCCGAGCGCGGCGGCCACGCCGAGCAGCACCGTGAGGCCGAGCACCGACTGGAGCATGTCGGCGACGGAGCGGCCCACCAGCACCGCGCCGTCGGCCATCGGCATGGACCGGAACCGGTCGACGACCCCCTTGTTCATGTCCTGGGTGACGGCGATCATCGTGCCCTCCAGGCCGAAGGCCATGCTGAGCGCGAGCATCCCCGGCAGCAGATAGCCGAGGTAGTCGCCGCCCACTCCCCGCCCGCCGCCGATGAGGTAGCCGAACATCAGCAGCAGCATCACCGGGAAGACCAGGTTCACCACCACCGCGGCCGGCTGCCGTCCCCAGCGGGCCAGCTCCCTGCGGGTCATGGTCCAGGAGTCGGTCAGTGCGTACACCGTGCTGGTCATGCTGCCTCCTTCACTCGCTCGTCGCGCCCGGTGAGGTGCAGGAAGACCTCGTCGAGCGTGGGCCTGCGCAGAGCGACGTCCTCGGCCTCGACGCCGGCCTCCTGCAGGGCTCGCACCACGGCCGTGAGGGCCGCCATGCGGTCGGTGACCGGCGCGCTCAGCAGCCGCCGGTCGGCGTCCACGGCGACCGCCTCCCGCGGTACGGGCAGCAGGCCCGCCGCCGCCTCCAGCTGCCCGGCGTCGCGCACCACCACGTCGATGCGGTCGCCGCCGGTGGCCGTCTTCAGCTGGTCCACCGTGCCGTCCGCGACGACCCGGCCGGAGTCCACCATCGACACCCGGTCGGCCAGCTGGTCCGCCTCCTCCAGGTACTGCGTGGTGAGCAGGACCGTGGTCCCGCCACCGACCAGGGAGCGCACCGCGTCCCACACCTCGGCGCGGCCTCGCGGGTCGAGTCCGGTGGTCGGTTCGTCCAGGAAGAGCACCTCCGGTTCGGTGATCAGGGAGGCGGCGAGGTCGAGGCGGCGCCGCATGCCGCCGCTGTACCGCCCCACGGCCTTGGCTCCGGTCTCCGCGAGCCCGAAGCGCTCCAGCAGTTCGTCCGCCCGGGCGCGGGCCCGCCGGGCGCCCAGGTGGTGGAGGCGGCCGAACAGGTCGAGGTTCTGCCTGCCGCCGAGTTCCTCGTCGAGCGCCGCGTGCTGGCCGAGCAGGCCGATGCGCAGGCGCACCTGGTACGCCTCGCGCACCACGTCGTGTCCCGCCACCACGACCCGGCCGGAGTCGGGGCGGAGCAGGGTGGACAGGACCCGGACCAGAGTGGTCTTGCCCGCGCCGTTCGGCCCGAGCACCGCGTGGACCGTGCCGCGGGCGACCGTGAGGTCGAGTCCGTCGAGTGCGGCCGTGCCCGATCCCTTGGCTCCCCGGTACGTCTTGCGTGCTTCTTCGACGGTGATCGCCGCGTCGGACACTGAAGCCCCTCTCATTAGTCAAAGTTGACTAGTGCCAGGCAGCGTAATACCCGAGGCACTCACTTATCAAACTTGATTACTCGGATTCCCCGGGATGCCGCTGTTCCGTGGCGTACGGGTTGTCCTCGCCCTCGGCGAGCACGCCGACGAACGGCTCGCCCTCGCCGGCGAAGGTGTAGGCGCCGCCCCGGATGCGTGCGACGAGGCCGCGCGTCCACGCGGCCCCGGTGTCCGCCGAGTGGACCCAGAAGTCCATGATCTCGCCGATGTGCCCCAGCTCACCGGGCCCGTTCTCCGGGACGTAGTACTCCGTGACCGCCTTGCGCCACTCCTCGATCGACGCCAGCCGCCGCTCCAGCAGGGCCAGGGCCTCCTCGCGCTCCAGGTCGACCATCAGGCCGAGCCCCGCCGAGAGCACGTCCGGCTTCTGGTCGTAGGAGGTCAGCGCCTCGCGCAGCAGCCGGAAGTACTCCTCCGTGCCCTGCTCGGTGACCTCGTACTCGGTGCGCGGCGGGCCGCCGGCCGTGGAGGGGGCGGTCTCGTGCGCGACGAGCAGCCCCTGCTTGGCCATCTGCTTCAGCGCGTGGTAGATCGAGCCGGGCTTGGCGTTGGACCACTCGTGCGCGCCCCAGTACTCCAGGTCGTTGCGCACCTGGTAGCCGTGGGCCCGCCCGTGCTGACGCACCGCGCCGAGCACGAGAAGACGGATCACTGACATGCCGACCAGCGTAGGCCGCACCCGGACGGCGCCGGGAGCGGCCCACGGATGCGCGCCGGACGGCCCGGAACCGGACCGCTCAGAACGGGAAGCCGCTGCGGCCGTGCTGCACCGAGATCCACTTGGTGGTGGTGAAGGCGTCCAGCATCGTGTCGCCGTTCAGCCGGCCCACGCCCGAGTGCTTCTCGCCGCCGAAGGGGACGATCGGCTCGTCGTGCACGGTGCCGTCGTTGACGTGGAACATCCCGGTGTCGATCCGCTTCGCGAACCGCACGCCCCGCTCGACGTCCCCGGTGTGCACGGCGCCGCTGAGCCCGTAGGGGGTGTCGTTCACCAGACGCACCGCCTCCTCCTCGCCGTCGAACGGGACGAGGAAGGCGACCGGGCCGAAGACCTCCTGCCGCAGCAGGGCGGAGTCGGCCGGCAGCCCGGTGACGACGGACGGCTCGACCACGTTGTTGCTGCGTCCGCCGTGCACCAGGGCGGTGGCGCCCTCGGAGAGTGCCTGCTCGACGACGCCCGTGAGCGCGTCCGCCTGCCGGGAGTTGATCACCGGGCCGATGACGGTCTCCGGGTCGCGCGGGTCGCCGGCCCTCAGCGTGCGCACCTTGGCGACGAACTTCTCGGTGAACTCGTCGGCCACGGCCCGGTCGACCAGGATGCGGTTGGCGGCCATGCAGACCTGGCCCTGGTGGACGTACCGGCTGAACACGGCCGCGTCCACGGCGTAGTCCACGTCGGCGTCGTCCAGGACCACCAGCGCGCTGTTGCCGCCCAGCTCCAGCACCGCGCGCTTGAAGAGGGAGGCGCAGACGGTCGCGACGTGCCGGCCGACCTCGTCGGAGCCGGTGAAGGAGATGACCTTCGGGAGCGGGTGCTCGATGAAGGCGTCGCCTATCTCCGCGATGTCGGTGATCACGACGTTGAGCAGCCCGGCGGGCAGCCCCGCGTCCTCGAAGATCTTCCCGATCAGGGAACCGCCGACGACCGGGGTGTTCTGGTGCGGCTTGAGCACCACTCCGTTGCCCAGCGCGAGCGCGGGGGCGACGGACTTCAGCGACAGCAGGAAGGGGAAGTTGAACGGGCTGATCACGCCGACCACGCCGACCGGCTCGCGGTAGACGCGGTTCTCCTTGCCGTCCACCGGCGAGGGGATGATCCGGCCCTCGGGGGCGAGCGCCAGGTGCACCGACTCGCGCAGGAACTCCTTGGCGAGGTGCAGCTCGAAGGCCGCCTTGAGTCGGGTGCCGCCCAGCTCGGCGACGATCGCCTCGGCTATCTCCTCCTCGCGCTCCTCGACCAGCCGGAGCGCCTTCTCGAACACCGCGCGGCGGGCGTAGGGGTTGGTGGCCGCCCACTCCTTCTGCGCGCGGGCCGCCGCCCGGTACGCCTGGTCGACCTCGTCGACCGTGGCGATGGTGATCGACGCGAGCTTCTCGTCGTCGTACGGGTTGAAGTCGATGATGTCCCAGGAGCCGGTGCCCGGGCGCCACTCACCGTCGATGTACTGCTGAGCCAGGTCGGTGAAGTACGACGACATGTGATCCCTCGATCCCTCGCTGCGTCAGCAGAAACACGATCAGCACACCGGGGTGTGATCACACGTCATCGTACTTGTGCGGCAGGGGAGTTGAAGGTGCTGTACGGACAGACGCCGGTGTCCTTCAGGACAGTTGCAGCAGCCCTCGGAGCAGGTCGCGGCTCTCGTCGGGACCCGGGCTGTCGTGCTGCAGCTCCTTGAGCGCCTTCTCGTACTGGGCCACGTCCTCGGCCTTGTCCAGGTACAGCGCGCTGGTGAGCTGCTCCAGGTACACCACGTCCGAGAGGTCGGACTCGGGGAAGCTGAGGATGGTGAAGGCACCGGACTCCCCGGAGTGGCCGCCCATGCTGAACGGCACCACCTGGAGACGGACGTTGGGCCGCTCGGAGACGTCGATCAGGTGCTGGAGCTGCCCGCGCATCACCGCGCGGTCGCCGTACGGCCGGCGCAGCGCCGCCTCGTCGAGCACCACGTGGAACTCCGGGGCGTTCTCCGCGACCAGGTACTTCTGCCGCTCCATCCGGAGCGCCACCCGGCGGTCCACGTCGGCGTCGCTCGCGCTCTTCATCCCGCGCCGCACCACGGCGCGGGCGTACTCCTCGGTCTGCAGCAGGCCGTGCACGAACTGCACCTCGTAGGCGCGCAGCAGCGAGGCCGCGCCCTCCAGGCCGACATAGGTGGGGAACCAGCTGGGCAGGACGTCCGAGTAACTGTGCCACCAGCCCGCCACGTTGGCCTCCTTGGCGAGGGAGACCAGCGAGGCCCGCTCCTGCTCGTCCGTGATGCCGTACAGCGTCAGCAGGTCTTCCACGTCCCTGGTCTTGAAGCTCACCCGGCCCAGCTCCATCCGGCTGATCTTCGATTCGGAGGCGCGGATCGAGTAGCCCGCGGCCTCGCGCGTGATCCCCCGCGCCTCACGCAGTCGCCTGAGTTGTGATCCGAGCAGCATGCGCCGCACCACCGATCCCGGCTCTCCCGCGCTCACGTTCGACAGCCTCCCCAACGTCTTCAAGGCCCGCAGTCTGCCACTAAAACACTCCGAGCAGTACTCGACCGATTACACAAACGGAATTCGGCCGCACGATCCGGTCAGGAAGCGGCACGGAACGGGCACCGCCACGCAACAAGGGGGCAAGAGAACAGCCAGGAGGAGACGCGGGGATGACGGAAAAATTGCCCAACAAACCAGAACGGTAGGGCTGATTTCGGTCAGCTGCACGTGCATCTGCCCTTGCATCTGCTGTGCGCATCCGAAACCATGGGCCCCGCACCACCGCCGCCTCGCTACGACCGCGAATTCCGGGAGTGCCTCGCATGGGGACGAATGGATCGACCATGCTCGAGCCGTTACGGCAGGGCCTTCCGCCGCTGAACCTCGCGGCCGCCTCGGACGCCGCCTCCTGCGCCCTGCACGCCCGCTACGAAGCGGTGCGCGAGGCCCGGCAGTTCACCCGGGACACCCTGGACCAGTGGCACCTCGGCGAGCGGTTCGACGACGTCTGCCTGGTGGTCTCCGAGCTCGTCACCAACGCCCTGCGCCACGCCCTGCCGGCGGCCACCCCGCGCCTCGCCGCCGCGGAGGCCCCGGTGCGGCTGCACCTGATGCGGTGGACCGGACGGCTGGTGTGCGCGGTGCGCGACCCCAGCGACGAGGGCCCGGTCACCCGCGAGCCGGAGGACCTGTCCGAGGACTGCTCCGCCGAGTCGGGACGCGGGCTGTTCCTGGTCGACTCCTTCAGCGAGAGCTGGGGCTGGCACCCGCTGGCCGGTGCGCTCAGCGGCAAGGTGGTGTGGGCGCTGTTCCGGCTCCCACAGCCCTGATCTGCGCACGGCGCACGCGCGTGCCGCTTGTCTACGCGCGTCGCGTCCGACGGACCCGGCCCGCGCCTGCGCCGCCCGCGGTCAGCTCGCCACCAGGTGGTCGAACTCGCCGTCCTTCACGCCCAGCAGCATGGCCTCGATCTCCGCGCGGGTGTAGACGAGCGCGGGGCCCTCGGGGAAGCGGGAGTTGCGCACCGCGACCTCCCCGCCGGGCAGCCGGGCGAACTCCACGCAGGACCCCTGCGAGTTGCTGTGCCTGCTCTTCTGCCAGGCCACACCGTCCAGCCGGGTGGCCGCCATGCCGTTGTACACGCCGAACGCGCCGGCACCGTCGTGCCCGTCACCGTCGTACACGTCGTGGTCCACAGGTCGCTCCCCGCTGGTGCACTGGCTGGTGTGGCCATTGATGCAGTGGTCAACTGACCCGGATCATAACTCCGTTCACGTGCATATGCAGGCGCAGATGCACGTGCACGAGGGGTGGCGGCGCGGTTACAGCCTCACTCGCCGCACGGTGCCCGCTTTGACGGACGTCTTACCGATCCCCCGCTGCCTTAGAGACGCGCGCAGGGGCGATTGTGTTCCCTCATGTGCCCTTCCGGTGGGTGGCAGGTGATGTGCTCCGGGCGGGCCGGCGTCGATGGTGCGAGGTCCGTCACGCAACCCTGGCCGGGCGCGGTGCGGTTCCTGTTAGCTGACTCCGGTCGTCCGGCCACCCGGGCCGGAACCAGGGAGGGGACCAACGGTGACTGTGGAGACTTCGGCGGGGCACACCGGTCCGGCGCACATGGGTCCGGCGCACACGCGCGGAGGGCGCTTCGGGCGGGCCCGGTGGACGGCCGCGGCCCTGGGTCTGGCCGGCTCGCTGGCCCTGACCGCGTGCGGCGGCGACGGCGGCTCGGACGACTCCTCGGCCACGCCCACCCCGTCCGTCACACGGACCGCGGACTCCGGCGGCGGCACGGGCGGCTCCGAGAACGCCCCGGCCGGCGGTCTCCAGGGCAGCTGGCTCACCACCGCGGACGGCAAGGCGGTGGTCCTGATGGTCAACGGCGAGGAGGCGGCCCTCTTCGCCACGGGCGGCACGGTGTGCAGCGGCACGGCGAAGGGCGACACCGAGCCGACGATCACCCTGAAGTGCCCGACGGGCAACGGCGACCGCACGAAGGGGACGGTGACGTCGGTCGACGGGAAGTCCCTCACGGTCACGTGGGAGGGCCCGGCGGGCGAGGAAACGTACACCAAGGCAGAGGGCGGCAGCCTGCCCCCGGGCCTCCCGACCGAGGGCCTGGGCTCGTAGGGACAGGCGATCCCGCCGCCTGCGGGCAGTCACGCGCACCGTCCGGGGGCAGTCGTGCCGCTCGGGGCGGCACGGGCGGGCGCAGACGGCACCCGCAGGCGGCGCCGCTGACGCGCCCGCACCCCGACGTCAGCGGCGCCGCCCCAACCGCCCCCGCGCCGCGGTGACCGCCTCCTCCGCCGCCCGGCTCCCTTCCTGCCACCCCGCCACATCACTCACCCCTCGCAACCGCGTGGTCGACGTGGACGGGAACAACCGCTCCATCCGCTCCCCCACAGCGACCTCCCGCGACGCCAGCACGGGCAACAGCCCCTCCCCCACCGGCACCTCGGCCGCGGCAGCGGCCAACCGCACCCCCACCCGCTGGGCGTACGCCGCCAGAAAAGACTGCCGAAACGTCTTCGTCCGCTTCCGGCCGCCCGCCCGCTGCGCCGCCTCCGCCTCGGTCATCGCACCCGTCGCCTGCACCAGCAGCGAGGTGTAGAGCAGTTCGACCGCCTCGAGGTCGGACGCGAACCCCACCACCGTCGAGAACCCGAACGCGTCGTTCCACACCGCCCGGCAGTGGTTCGCCGAGGCCACCGCGTCCAGCAGCACCGCCTTGGCCTGCTCGTACGGCGGGTCCACCCCGATCCGGACGGCGTCCGGCCCCTCCGCGACGGCCCCTTGCGCGGCGAGCAGCGCCTCGTCCACGCTGTGCCGCGCCATCAGCTCCTGAGCCTTGGCGCTCAGCGCCTCCGCCTCCTCCGGGAACCCGGTCGCCTCGGCCTTCGCCAGCAGCGCCCGGATGCGCCCGAGCATCCGTGACTCCGGCCTCCGCTCCCGCCCGCCGGACGGCGAGGACGTCGACGCCCCCGCCGCCTGGTCGAGCGGCTCCAGCGAGGGCAGGCGCAGCAGCAGCCGGTACAGCTCCAGGACGGCGGTGGCGTACGAGAACCGGTCACCGAGCGCGGCCGCGTCGGACGTCGGCACCTCGGCGACCTGCGCCTCCCACCGCGCCCCCCGTGCCCGCCCGTCCCGCCGCGCCTGGGCACGGATCAGCGAGCCCGCCAGACGGACGTGCGTCTCGTCCAGCTCCCGCCGCACCACCCGGACGACGTCCGCGGGCTGCCACCCCCGCCGCCAGGCGGACGCGACGATGTCCTCGCCGCGGCGGGCGAGCTCGGCGTCCGCCGCGGGGTCGGCGGCGAGCAGGGACGCCCCCGTGTCGAGGGTGTCGTCGCCCGTGTCGTAGAGGGCGGAGCGGAAGGCGCGGTCGACGGTGCCGGACATACTCACAGGGCCGATCGTGCCACGCCGCGCCCCGTCACCCGGAAGTGTCAACGACGGGTTGACACCCTGGCACTGTCAACTTACGGTTGACACATGACGACGAACCCCGCCATCAAGTCATCCGTCCGTCTCGACGACCTCATCGCGGCCATCAAGACGGTCCACGACGAACCGCTCGAACAGCTCCAGGACGCGGTGCTCGCCGGTGAGCACCTCGGCGACGTCGCGGACCATCTGATCGGCCACTTCGTCGACCAGGCCCGGCGCTCCGGCGCCTCCTGGACCGACATCGGCAAGAGCATGGGCGTCACCCGCCAGGCCGCCCAGAAGCGCTTCGTCCCCCAGGGCGGCAACGACCTCGACCCGAGTCAGGGCTTCAACCGCTACACGCCCCGCGCCCGCAACACGATCATGGCCGGCCACAACGAGGCGCAGACCGCCCGCAGCGCGGAGATGGGCCCCGAGCACCTGGTCCTCGGACTGCTGGCCGAACCGCAGGGCCTGGCCGTCAAGGCGATCACCGAACAGGGCGTCACCGTGGACGCGGTCCGTGACGCCGCGCGCGCGGCGCTGCCGCCCGCCGCCGAGAACGCCCCCGAGCTGGTGCCGTACAACTCGGCCGCCAAGAAGGTGCTGGAACTGACCTTCCGCGAGGCGCTGCGCCTCGGCCACAACTACATCGGCACCGAGCATCTCCTGCTCGCCCTCCTGGAGCACGAGAACGGCACCGGTGTGCTCAGCGGCCTCGGCGTCACCAAGGACGCCACCGAGCGGTACGTGGCCGAGATGCTCGCGCAGTACGTGGAGACGAGGACGGGGGACGAGCCGGCGCAGGAGGGCTGATCCGCGGCCCGGCCGGCCCGCTCCCACCAGGCCGTTGTCACACCCCCCTGCGACACTCGCGTACATGGCCGGCAGGTGGGTGCTCGCTCCGGCCGAGGACGGTGGCGTGGACGTCGCACCCCTCGGCCCCGACGGGCTGCCCTCGGGCCCGGTGCGGCGCGAGGCGGACCTCGCCGAGGCCGTACGGAGCCGTCCGGGCGTCACCCGGTGGGTGTGGCGGTCCACGGCCGAGGTCTACCCACGTCTGCTCGCCACGGGGGTGCGAGTGGAGCGGGCGTACGACGTCGAGGCCGCCGAGACCCTGCTCCTCGGCCACGAGGGGCGGTACGGGGAGCCGCGTTCGGCCGAGGCCGCGCTGGCCCGGCTGCGCGGCGGACCCGTGCCGCCCGACCCGCCGCAGCGGCACGCGGACCCGGGCGCCCAGTCCTCGCTGTTCGACCCGCAGGCGGCCCCGCTGCCGCCGGCCGACCTGCTCGCGGTCTACGCCGAGCAGCAGCGGCGCACCGACGCCACCGCGCACCCGGACCGGATGCGCCTGCTGACGGCAGCCGAGTCGGCGGGCATGCTGATCGCCGCCGAGATGAACCGCGCGGGGCTGCCCTGGCGCACGGACGTGCACCGCGCGCTGCTGCACGACCTGCTGGGCGAGCGGTACGCGGGCGGCGGCGAGCCGCGCCGGCTGGCCGAGCTGGCCGACGAGGTGTCCGCCGCCTTCGGCCGCCGGGTCCGGCCCGACCTCCCGGCCGACGTGGTCAAGGCGTTCGCGCAGGCCGGGATCAAGGTGACGTCCACCCGCCGCTGGGAGCTGCGGTCGGTGGACCATCCGGCGGTGAAGCCGCTCCTCGAGTACAAGAAGCTGTACCGCATCTGGGTCGCGCACGGCTGGTCCTGGCTTCAGGACTGGGTGCGCGACGGCCGCTTCCGCCCCGAGTTCCTGGCGGGCGGCACCGTGACCGGCCGCTGGGTCACCCACGGCGGCGGCGCCCTGCAGATCCCCAAGGTGATCCGCCGCGCGGCGGTCGCCGACCCGGGCTGGCGGCTCGTCGTCGCCGACGCCGACCAGATGGAACCACGGGTGCTGGCGGCGATCTCCCGCGACCCCGGTCTGATGGAGGTGGCCGGCCGGGAGAGCGACCTCTACCAGGCGGTGTCCGAGCGCGCCTTCTCCGGCGACCGCGACCGCGCCAAGATCGCCGTCCTGGGCGCGGTGTACGGGCAGACCTCCGGCGACGGCCTGAAGAACCTCGCCGCGCTGCGCCGCCGCTTCCCCCAGGCCGTCGCGTACGTCGACGAGGCGGCGCGCGCGGGCGAGGAAGGGCGGCTGGTCCGCACCTGGCTGGGCCGCACCTGCCCGCCGGCCGCGCGGACGACGGACGACGCGGTGGAGGAGGCGGGCATCCCGGTGGCGCGGGACGAGCCGGACCCCGACACGGCCCGCGCGTGGACCCCGGGCTACGCCTCGACCGACGCCCGCGCCCGGGGCCGTTTCGCCCGCAACTTCGTGGTGCAGGGCAGCGCGGCCGACTGGGCGCTGCTGCTGCTCGCGGGACTGCGCCGGGCGCTGACCGGCATGGCGGCGGAGCTGGTCTTCTTCCAGCACGACGAGGTGATCGTGCACTGCCCCGAGGAGGAGACGGAAGCGGTGACGGCGGCGATCCGCGAGGCCGCCGAGCAGGCGGGGCGGATCGCCTTCGGACAGACGCCGGTGCGCTTTCCGTTCACCACCGCGGTGGTGGAGTGCTACGCCGACGCGAAGTGACACCCCGCCGGGGAGTGCGCGCAGGGCTCCGCCGCCCGTTCGCGGGCGTAGTCCCGCACGAGGTCGTACGGCTCGAAGCGGCCGTAGGTGGTCTCCTCCAGCAGTGCCACGTCGGCCAGCCGCTCCAGCGCCGCCTCCGCCCGCGCCTCGTCGACGCCGGTGAGGCGGGCCAGCGACGGGGCGTCGCAGAAGGGCAGGTCGAGGCCGCCGATGTGGCGCAGGACGAGTGCCGCGTCCCGGTCGGTGCGGCGGTCGGAGGCGGTGAGCGCGTCGAAGGCCGCGTCCAGTGAGCGGCGGACGCCGAGGTCGTCGTGGTCGAGGAGGTCCAGGCGGCTGTCCGCGGCGGCGAGCTGCGCGGCGAGGGCGTCCGGGGTGAGGGCCCGGCGGGCGGCGAGCCGGGCCGCGACGACGCGCAGCGCGAGCGGAAGCCGGCCGGTGAGGGCGACCAGCGGGTGCCGGGCGGTGATGTCCTCCCTCCCGGACGCGGCGCGCAGCAGCGCGGCGCTCTCCTCGTCGCTCAGCGGCCGGAGGAGGAAGCGGGCTGAGCCGTCGAGGGCGGTGAGGGGCGACCGGCTGGTGACGACGACGCCGCACCCGGGCCCTGCGGGCAGCAGCGGCCGCACCTGGGCGGCGCTCGCGGCGTCGTCCAGCACGAGCAGCGTACGGGTGGGGGCAAGCAGGGACCGCAGCAGCGCGGAGGCGGCGTCGGGGTGTCCGGGGACGTCACCGGAGGGGACGCCGAGGTCACGCAGGAGCGAGGCGAGGGCCTCCTCGACGGTCAACGGCGTGGAACCGGGTTCCGTGGCACGCAGGTTGAGGTGGAGCTGACCGCCGCTGAAACGTTCCTCCAGGGCATGCGCGACCTGGAGCGCGAGGGCGCTCTTCCCGACGCCGGCCGTCCCGCTGAGGACGACGGCGCCCGCCGCGTCCGCCCCGGAGAGCGCCCGGGCGATGCCCTCCCGGACGTCCGCCCGCCCCACGAAGTGAACTGGCGCGGGCGGCAGTTGCGCGGGCCGCACCCACCGGGACGCGCCGTCCCGCGTCCCGCTGCCCCGCAGCACCTCGACGTGCGCCTCGCGTACGGGCTTCCCCGGCTCCACGCCGAGTTCGTCGGCGAGGCGGGCGCGCAGATCACGGTGGACGACGAGGGCCTCGGCCTGACGGCCGGTGCGGTGCAGGGCGAGCATGAGCTGACGGTGGTAGGCCTCCCGCAGCGGATGCTCGGCGGCCAGGGCGGACAGCTCGGGCACGAGGTCGGCCAGGCCGTCGTCGCCCAGGGCGAGTTCGGCGTCGTAGCGCCACTCGTGGAGCAGCAGCCGCGCCTCCTCCAGGCGGCGCACGAGGGCGTACCCGCCCACCTCGGGGGCCAGCCCGCCCAGCGGACTCCCCCGCCACAGCCCGAGCGCGGCCCGGCACTCGCGGCGCACGCGCTCCCAGTCGCCCCCGGCGCGGGCGGCACGGGCGCCCGAGACGTGGGCGTCGAAGACCTGGACGTCGAGTTCGCCGTCGTCGACGCGGAGGACGTACCCCGTGGGCACGGTGAGAAGCCGGCCGGGCTCGTCGAGGAGGCGGCGCAGCCGGGCGACGTGGTTGTGCAGCGAGGGCAGCGCGGAGACGGGCGGCTCCCCGCCCCACAGGGCGTCCTTCAGACCCTCGACGGAGACGACCCGCCCGGCGTCGAGCAGCAGGACGGCGAGGAGGGTGCGGAGTTTGGCGCTGGTGACGGGGAGAACCGGGGTGCCGTTGCGGCTGCAGGGGGCGTGAGGGGGTGCCACCCCGCCGGGGGCCGGCCCGTCGGAGGCGGGCTCACCGGGGGTGGGCTCACCGCCGTAGAGGACAGGCGTCCCCAGCAGTCCGAAGCGCAGACCGCGCCGTGTCACGCCGCACCACTGCCTTTCGGGTGACCGAGGGGGAATCCATTGGCCTCATGTTAGCCATCCGTTGGCAAGGTTTGATGTGATCACTACATCGGATCCGGCCCGGGGGTGCGCGCGCGAGCGCAACTCGGGGGAGTGTCGCCGCCGGCCGATCCGCTTCACGAGGACCCGGTCGCCAGAGGTGAACGACCGGGGCCTCGTTCTTTTCGGCCGCCGAATCCGCTCGGCCGGCCCGCACCGGCTCTCCGGGGCGGCGAGCCCTTCGACCGCCTGCTTGCACTCCCCCGGGGACCTGTCTTCGCCACCCCGGTCAGGCCGGCGGCATCCCGCGCTCCGCGATGCCGCTCTCGTAGGCGACGATGACGAGCTGGGCGCGGTCGCGGGCGTTCAGCTTGGAGAGCAGGCTGCTCACGTGCGTCTTCACGGTGGGCAGGCTGATCACCAGGTGGTCGGCGATCTCCGCGTTCGACAGACCCTTGGCGATCAGTACGAGCACCTCCTGTTCCCGCCGGGTGAGCCCGACGAGCCGGGGGGCCGGCCGGGCGGCCGTGTCCTGGTGGGAGAAGTTCGCGATGACGCGACGCGTGACGGAGGGGGCCAGCACGCCCTCGCCGGTGGCGATGACGCGGATGCCCGCGACCAGGTCGTCCGGCGAGGCGTCCTTCAGCATGAAGCCGCTCGCACCCGCCTGGAGGGCCGGGTAGACGTACTCGTCCATGTCGAACATCGTGAGGGCCAGCACCCGTACGCCGGCCAGTGCCGCGTCGGAGCAGATCTCGCGGGTGGCGGCGATCCCGTCCATGACGGGCATCCGCAGGTCCATCAGGACGACGTCCGGTGTCAGTTCACGGGCGAGCGCGACGGCCTCGGCGCCGTCCCCCGCCTCCCCCACCGTCTCCATGCCGGGAGTCGAGTCGACGAGGACCCGGAAGCTCCCGCGCAGCAGCGCCTGGTCGTCCGCGATCAGGACCCGGACCGCCTCGGCCATTCCGCATCCCTCGTACCTCGGGTCGCCGCCGTGCTCGGCGGTCCGACGCCTCGTCAGCCTGTCTCCCCGGCACTCTATCGGCCGGGCCGGTGACCGCCGTCAGCTTTCCGCCGCCACCAGTTCCCCCGTCCCGTCGTCCCCGGCGGTGACGGTGACGCCGTAGGGCTCCGCGAGCCGCGCGAAGTCGGTGAGGATCTCCTTGGCGTCGACCGGACCGGCCAGCCGGGGCCGCCCCCGCCGGTGCACGGGCTGCCCGAAGCCCAGGTCGACCGGGTGCAGCCGGGCACCGGTGAAGACCCCGTCCTCGAAGGTGAGCACCGGCACGAGCGACTGCCAGTACCGGCGGTGCGGGGCGAACATCCGCCGGCCGTGGGCGGTGATCCGCTCGAAGTACCCGCCGGGGGTGGGGGCCTCGTCCGTGCCGGCGCGCGCATAGTCCTCGGCCGGGATGCGGTCGGCCAGTTCGATCTGGCTGACGATGTTGCCCAGGCTGTGGAAGACGGGCCTGCCCCGGTGGAGTTCCACGCCGCGCAGCATGTGCGGGCCGTGTCCGACCACGGCGTCGGCGCCGGCGTCGATCACCGCGCGGGCGAAGTCCCGCAGGAACTCGGCGGGCGTCTCGGGCGCCGGGCCGGGTTCGTGGGAGTGCACGCTGACCAGGACCAGGTCCGCGCGGCGGCGCGCCTCGGCCACCCACCGGGCGATGTCGTGGACGTCCCGCGGGTCGCAGGCGGTGGTCAGGCCCGGGGTGTCCGCGGTCTCGAACCGGGTGCCGAACAGCGCGAGCCGGCCCGGTCCCGGCATGGCGGGGTCGAACCCGAGCAGGGTGCGCGCCTCGGCCCGCCGGGACCGCAGCCCGGTGGCGCCGTCGATCTCCCGCAACACCTCCAGCTGCGCGGCCGTCACCCGGAGCGTCACGCCGTGCCGCAGCGGGCTGAGTCCCGGCCGCCCCGGCAGGTCGGGGGACGGGGCGGCCGCCTCCTGCCCGTCCCGGAAGGTGGCGGTGCACGCGATCAGCGCCAGGCTGCCGCCCGGCCGGTCCACGTAGACCGGGCGCCGGGCCGCGGTGAGGTCGGGGCCGATCCCCGCGAACGGCACACCCTTGGCGCGCAGCAGGTCCGCCGTGCCGAGGACTCCCTCCGTGCCGAGGTCGAGGGCATGGTTGTTGGCGCAGCTGAGGACCGAGAAACCCATCGCCGTCACGTCGTCGAGGACGGCGGGGTCCGCGATCAGGCCGCCTCCGCTGGCCGCGTCGGGTACGGGGTGGCCGCGTCCGGTGGCGGGCGCGACCTCCAGGTTGGTGAAGGCGAAGTCGGCCGTGCGCAGCACCTCGCCCAGCCGGCCGGCGGCGGGGTCGGAGGTGAGCGGCGCGCCCCGCGTGATCATGCAGTCCCCGGTCAGGGCCACGGTCAGGCGGCTCATGAACGGCTCTCCTCCACCGCTCGCACGAACGCCTTGGCCCGGTCGGGTCCGGAGAGCTCCACGCGCTTGCCGGCCACCTTCACGGTCGGGGTGAGGGCCACCCCGCGGGAGGCGGCGACGTCGGACACGTACGTCACCCAGGGCCGGTAGGTGCCGTCGCGGACGCACCGCTCGAAGGACGCGCCGGTGATGCCGACGTCCCGGCCGAGGGCGACCAGGCGGTCGGTGTCGAGGCCGGGGCCCTGTTCCGGCGGCTGCGCGTCGAAGAGCGCCGCCGTGTAGGGCTGGAACCTGTTCTGGTCCGCGGCGCAGGCCGCGGCGGACGCGGCCCGGGTGGAGTAGCCGGCGGGGGCGCTGCGGTCGTCGAGGAAGGCGACCGGGTGGTGGACGACGCGCACCTCTCCGCGTTCCTGCATCCTCCTCAGTTCGGGTGCGAGGGCCTTCTCGGTGATGCGGCACTCGGGGCAGAGGTAGTCGAGGTAGAGGTCGACCCGGACCGGACCCTCGGACGTGACGAGTCCGGCCCGGTCGGCGGCCACGCCGGCGGGGACCTCCTCGGGGGCCTCGCCGGGCTCGGTGTTGGTGGCCCGGACGAGGCCGGCGCCGACGAGCGCGGCGCCGAGCACCGTGACCACCGCCGCGAGCGACACCAGCACGGTGCGGCGGCGTCGCCGGCGCCGGTGCACCATTTCCCGGACCTGGACGTCCGTCGACGGCTGCATGTCTAACGCTCCTTTGTTTCCAGGACCCAGCGGTCCAGGGCGTAACGGGTTCGCGGGCGGGTGATCAGGAACGCGGCGGCACCGAGGAAGGCGAGGTCGCGCGCGATGTCGACGACGTAACCCCGCTCCGCGCCGCCGGTGAGGGTGCCGCCGCTGCTGAAGCAGCCGCAGTCGATGGACATCCCGCGCGCCCACACCGAGGCGATGGCCGCGATGTACGTGACCATCAGCAGGGCGGTGACGGCCGCCACCGCGCGGGTGGCGAGCCCCGCGAGAAGCAGCAGGGCCAGCGCCAGCTCTGTGAACGCCACGGCGGCGCCGACGAGTTGTGCGCTTTCCTCGGGGACGAGCTGGTAGAGGGCGACGGTACGGCCGGCCTCCGTGAGGTCCTGGACCTTCACCCAGCCCGCGTAGCCCAGGACCGCCGCGAGGACGACCCGGGCCGCGGTGCCCGCCCATGTCCGCACGATCGTCACGGCCGGGCCCCCCTCACTGCGTCCGGGAGAACCGGTAGGTGGCGAGGCCCAGTACGGCGGCGGTGAGGGCGGCCAGCACCCCGAGTTCCGCGTACACGGGCGGGTTCCAGTCGCCGAGCATCAGCCGGGTCTGCTCCGAGGTGAGGACGTCCGGGCCGGGAAGGGTCCGGCGCACGGCGTCGACGCCGTAGGTCAGCGGGTTCAGCTTGACGACGGTGTCGAGCCAGCCCGGCAGCCCGTTGGGCGGGAACATCGCGCCGGAGAAGAACATCAGCGGCATGAGACTGAGGTTGACCACGATCTGGAAGGTGTCGACCTGCCGGATGGTGACCGCGGCGAGCAGGCCGAACGAGGTGAAGAGCAGGGACACCAGCAGCAGTTCGACGAGGACGACCAGCAGCATCGGCGTGTACCGGACGCCCGCGATGCCTCCGACCGCGAGCAGGGCGAGGCCGTAGACGACACCCGTGGTCGCTCCGCCGAGCGCGAGGCCGAGGACGATGCTCGACCGTGGGAACGGGGAGACGAGCATCTGGCGCAGCATGCCGAGCCGGCGGTCCCAGACGAGCGAGATGCCCACGGCGATGGCCGGGGCCTGCACGGACATCACGAGTGCGCCCGGGAACAGGTAGGCCCGGTAGTCGTTCAGCTGGGCCTTGCCGAGCGTGGACGACGCCGCTTCCAGCCCCGTGCCCAGCACGACCAGGAACAGCAGCGGGGTGACCAGGCCCATGACGAGGCGCAGCGGATTGTGCCGCAGCCTGGTCATCTCACGCCGCCACAGCAGGGCGTAGGGCCGTGCGGTGTGCCAGGTCCGCCCCTCGGACGGGGGCGGGGCCGGTTTCGTCACGGTGACGCTCGGCGGGATGTCGGTCCGGGTCATCGCAGTCCCTCCCCGAGGCTGTCGAGCGAGCGGGCGTCGGACCTGCTGTCCCTGATCGCGGTCCCGGTGTGGTGCAGGTAGACGTCGTCGAGCGAGGGCGGGGTGACGGTCACCGACCGCACGGTCAGGCCCAGTCCGGTGCACAGGCGGGGCACCGTGGAGGCGCCGTCCTGCACCCTCAGCCGCAGCCCGCCGCCGGGGGTGCTCTCGGCCGTCAGTCCGAAGCGGTCCGACAGCAGGTCCACGGCCCGCCGGTCGTCCTCGGTGCGCAGGTCGACGACATCGGCCCCGATGACGGACTTCAGCTCCGCGGGTGAGCCCTCCGTGACCAGCTTGCCGCGGTCGAAGATCGCGATGCGGTCGCAGTGCTCGGCCTCCTCCAGCTGGTGCGTGGTGAAGAAGACCGTGATGCCCTGCTCCTCGCGGAGCCGGTCCAGGTGGTGCCAGACGGCCGCTCGGGTCTGCGTGTCGAGGCCGGTGGTCGGCTCGTCGAGGAAAAGCACGCGCGGGGAGCCGAGCAGGCCGCGGGCGATCTCCAGCCGCCGGCGCAGACCGGTGGAGAAGTGCCGTACGGGGGTCCTGTCGCGTCCCGTGAGCTCCATCATGTCGAGCATCGCGGCTACCGCGGCGCGCGCCTCGGCGCGGGCCAGACCGCACAGGTCGGCCTGGAAGCGCAGATTCTCGGTGGCCGTGAGCTCCAGGTCGAGCGTCGACTCCTGGAAGACGATGCCGATCCTGCGCCGCACCTCGGCGGCGTGCGTGGTGACGTCGAACCCGGCCACCTCCGCGCGGCCCGCCGTGGGCCTGAGCAGCGTGGTGAGCATGCTGATGGTGGTGGTCTTGCCGGCGCCGTTCGGCCCGAGGAACCCGAAGGTGGCCCCCTCGGGGACGTTCAGGTCGAGGCCGTTCACGGCCGGTGTGGTGCCGTAGTACGCGTAGAGGCCCTCGGCCCGGATCGCCGTCATGAGCCGCCTCCGGTGCGGCGCACGGCCAGCACGGTGCGGAACACGCCGACCTCTCCGGGCTCGTCGACCGGGCGGCCGTCGGCCTCGACCCAGGCGTGCGCGGCGAAGGGCTGCACCCGGAAGCCGGTGCACCAGTCGGCCCACCTGCCCCGGACGCGGAGCAGCAGCACGGTGGCGACGGACCGCTGGAGGCAGCCGAGGCCCGCGCAGCGGGTGCTGACCGAGACGACGGACCGCCGGGCCCGTGCCACCTGGGCGTACCCGGCAGGGCGGGAGCCCTTGCTCAGTACGCGCAGCACCCGGTGCAGCCGGGCCGGGGGCAGCCTTACCAGCAGGCGGGCGGCGCCGGCCGCGCATCTCGGGGCGATCTGCCGGTGCAGCGGGAGGCGCGTGGCCTGTTCCGCGACGGCGGGCGTGGTCACTGTGTCACCTCCACGAGGTCGGCCTCGCTCAGCGAGCGGACCAGGGCCAGCACGTCCTGGTGCACCCGCTCCTCGCTGACGGGGGCGGACTCCGACAGGCTCGCGGCGGCCGCGGCGGGAGTGTCGCCGTCGAGCAGCTTGTGCAGGATCGCCGAGCCGGAGGCGTTCAGCTGGTAGTAGCGTCCGCGACGGCCGTCGAGCAGGACCGCCCCGGAATCGACGGGCGTGAGGGTGACATCGCGGGCAAGACTCAGTTTCATCGGTTCTCTCCGGTGTCCTGGGGGTGCGCCCGCAGCCAGCTCTCGCACGCCACCGTGGTCTGGATCGGCTGGAGGTGATGGGACATCGGCCCGGGGTTGAGCACCGCGGACCGGAAGGCGTCCGGGTCGACGAGGCCGAGCCGGGCCAGGAGCGAGTCCTCGCAGAGGTCCAGGATCCGGTCCCGGTTGCGTTCGATGCCCCGGAACGTCTCGGCGCTGAACTCGCCCTTGTCGCGACGGGCGAGGAAGTCGCCGGGCACGAGGTCCCGCACGGCGGTGGTCAGCAGCGGCTTGAACCGTCCGGCGGCCAGCCGCTCGTCGATACGGGTGGCGAAGGCCGCCTCGAGAACCCGGTCGTCGAGGAACGGCGCCTCCCAGACCAGGCCGGTGCCGGCGACGGCGGTGTTGACCTGCCGGACGGTGTTCCCCTCGAACACGACGGAGGACAGCGCCTGGTGCCGGGCCCGGTCGGCGTCCAGCGGTTCCGGGTTCCGTTCGGCCGCCGTGGTCAGCAGGTCCCGTACGGCGGCCACCGCGTCCGGGGTGGCCCAGGCGGGCATGCGCGGCGCGAACACCCAGCCGAAGTCGGGCTCGTTGACCGGCGGGGGCGGGGCGGTGATCCGCCCCGCGACCTCGCTCAGGTTCCGTGCGAACGTCGAACGGTCCGCGAGCTGCCGCAGGGTGCTGCGCCAGGGCCAGCGGTTGGCCAGCCGGTAGCGGTTCACCAGTCGCAGGCCGTCGGCCGGGCGGACGCGGGCAAGGGACCAGGCGCAGGCGGGCATCCGGCCGAAGAGCTCGTCCCCGCCGAACCCGGACAGGTGCAGGGCCGCGCCCTCGGCGGTGGCCCGCCCGGCGAGGTCCCGGATGTGTGCGAGTCCGGAGGCCCACGTCGAGGGGCCCTCGGGAGCCGCGTTGACGGTGTCGGCGGTGTAGCCGATGTCGAAGAGGTTGGCGGCGCGGTCCGCGGCGAGCATGTGGTGGCGGGCGCGCGGCAGATGCGCGGCTGCCTTGCGGGCCCACGCGGTGTCCTCGTTGGCCTCGTCGAGCGGCATGACGTGGTAGGTGACCAGGTCGGCGCCGGCCGCGTCGGCGAGGAAGCACAGGGTGGTCGAGTCGAGTCCGCCGGAGAGGTCCGCGCTGATCGTGCGGTGCGGGTCCACACGGGTCGCGAGGGCGTCGGTGAGCGCGGAACGGACGGCCCCGGCACCCTCCTCCAGCGAGAGGGTCGCCTCGGGCAGTCGCCACCATCGGACGCTGCGGGCCCGGCCGTCGGCGCCCAGTTCCAGCCAGTGGCCGGTGGGCAGCGCGTCCACGCCGCGGTGGACCGGGCGCAGCGAGAGCGGCCAGGGCGCCCCGCCGGGCGCCAGCAGCCGTGCGGCCAGCAGTGTCTCGTCGAGTCCCGCGCCGGTGAGGCGCAGCAGCGGGTCCACGGCGCTCGCGGCGACCGTCACCCCGTCGACCCGGGCGGTGAAGACCTGCCGCACGCCGGCCACGGAGCCCTGGAGGCGGACCGCGCCGTCCAGGGAGACCGCGAGGTGGAAGACCCCGGGCAGCCGGGACGCGACCTGGTCGACGTCGTGCAGCGAGCGCATCCGGCCGACCGCGGAGGCCGTCCCCGCCGCGTCGGGCCGGGTGTGTCCGAACACCGCCAGGCGGTGGGTGCCGGCCTCGGCCACCGTTGCCTCGCCCTCGGCCCAGTCGCCCACGATCCAGGGCCGGCCCGACGCGTGGTCGATCCGCTTCGGCGCCGCCACCCGGTCCGCCAGCGCGGCGCCGGCGGGACAGTCCGGAAGCACTGTGAATTCCATGTCGCCTCACTCCCCCGGGCGGTGCCGGTGCGCCCCGAGGGGCACACCGGCACCGGTGCGATCACCAGAAGCAGACGACGGCGTAACCGCAGCCGGCGAAGTCGTTGCAGCTCCCGATGCCGAGGCACTTGGTGAGCTCGTCGAAGTCGCCGATCTCCTGCAGGGCGGGCGGCTCGTAGATCGCGGTCATGGTTCCTCCCGTGGGTCGAACGGCCCGGGCCGACCTTTTCGGCTCCGTGACCTGTCCGGGAACCTACGAGCGGTCATGTCCCACGTGCATGGGGCACATGACTCAGGCGCGTCCCGTCACCCGTCCCACGAGCGGTGCCTGAGCAAGCCGGCCGTCAGCGCGGCCGCGGTCCACGCGAGCAGCACGACGAGACCGGTGAGGGCGTCGCCGGAGTCGACGGTGAGCATCTGGGCGCCGGCCCGGTCGGGGAACCAGCGCGCCACCTCCTTGGTCGCCCCGATGACGGACAGGATCTGCGAGCCGACCAGCACCAGCGGCAGCAGCACGGCCAGCGGAAGGACGGCACTGCGGGCGGCGGCCGCCACCCCGACGGCGAGCAGGCTCATGAGGGTGAGGTAGACGACCGCGCCGGCCAGGGCGCGCGGGACGCCGTCCGCGTCGAGCGACGACCCGTGGGGGCCCAGCGCGACTTGGGTGACCAGGTACGACACGACCGTGACCGGGAGGGCGACGGCCAGGGCCGCGACGGCGGTGACGGCCGTCTTGGCCAGGTAGAGCCGGCCGCGCCGGGGCACCGCCAGCAGCGAGACCCGCATCATGCCCGAGGTGTACTCGCCGGACATCATCAGCACCCCGAACACGATCAGGGCGAGCTGGCCGTAGAGGATGCCGTCCAGGCCGGCCTGCTCGGGCGTGAAGTCGGAGCGCAGCCCGGGGTTGTCGGACTCGATCGCACCCCTGGCGGACCAGCCGCCCAGCGCGGCGATGAACACGCTGAGGGCGACGAACAGCAGCAGCGCGACGGACGTGGCGCGCACCGCCCGCATCTTGGTGAACTCCGCCCGCGCGGCCGCGAGGGTCTCAGACATGCGTGGGATCTCCTCCGTCGTCGACGAGCTTGAGGAAGGTCTCCTCCAGCGAGCCGGTGTGGGTGCTCAGTTCCTCGACGGGGACGCCGGCCGCCGCGGCGATGCGGTTCACCTCGGCCGCGGGCAGGCCGTCCACCTCCAGGGCGCCGTCCACGGCCCGCCGCACCGAGGTGGCGCCCTTCGCCTGGAACTCCTGCGCGGCCCGCAGCGGTTCGGGGGTCCGGACCCGTACGAACGTCCGGCCGTGGCGTCCGATGAACTCCGCCACGCCGGTCTCGGCGAGGAGCCGGCCCCGGCTGATCACGACCAGTTCGTCGGCGACCTGCGCCATCTCCGCCATCAGATGGCTGGAGACGAGGACGGTGCGGCCCTCGGCGGCCTTGGCGCGCAGCAGTTCGCGCAGCCATCGGATGCCCTCGGCGTCGAGCCCGTTGACCGGCTCGTCGAGCACCAGGACCGGGGGGTCGCCGAGGAGGGCCGCCGCGAGGCCGAGGCGCTGTGCCATGCCCAGGGAGAAGGTGCCGACCCGTTTACGGGCGGCTCCCGTGAGACCGACCGCGTCGAGCACCTCGTCCACCCGGCGGCGGGGGATGCGGTTGCTGCGCGCCAGCCACGACAGATGACCGACGGCGGTCATGCCACGGTGCGGGGCCGACGTCTCCAGGAGCGCGCCGACGTGCCGGAGCGGGTAGGTCAGGTCGCGGTAGGCGCGTCCGCCGACGACGGCCGTGCCGCTGTCGGGGCGGGTCAGGCCGAGCATCATCCGCATCGTCGTGGACTTCCCGGCGCCGTTGGGCCCGAGGAAGCCGGTGACGACCCCCGGTCGCACCGTGAAGGACAGGTCGTCGACGACGGTGGCGGGCCCGTACCGCTTGGTCAGTCTCTCGGCAAGCATCACGCGTCGAGTCTCGCGGCGCGCACCCCTCGGCCGCATCGGTCCGCGGTCGGGAACCCGGCGCGGTTCCGCGCGGACGCCCCTCATACCCGAGGATGAGTCGGTGCCGGTGAGGCCCTGGGACTGCTGTCACCGACGACCCGGGACAGCACACCTGGAGTCCCAGGGCAGCACACCTAGAACGGCAGGGTGGCCGTCACCCGGAAGCCGCCGCCGGGCCGGGGGCCGGCCCTGAGCGTGCCGCCGTGCGCGGCGGTCCGCTCCTTCATCCCGACCAGCCCCATGCCCCCGCCCGGCACCGTCGTCCGGCGTCCGGGGCCGGGGCCGTCGTCGGTCACGTCCACCGTGAGCACCCCCTCCCGCGCCGTGACGTCCACCCGGCAGCCGGTGGGCGCGGCGTGCTTGACCACGTTGGTGAGGGCCTCCTGGACGATGCGGAACGCCGCCAGCGCGACACCCTCCGGCGGCTCCTGGTCGTAGCGGGTGCGCAGTTCGACGCGGGCGCCTGCCGCCTCGGCGGTCTCGAGCAGCGCGGGCAGATCCGCCAGGCCGCGGGCGGGCCGCAGATCTCCTGCCTCGCTCCGGTCCTCACCGCGCAGCACGGTCAGGGTGGCGCGCATGTCGCGCAGCGCCCGGCGGCTGACGTCCTCGATGACCGCCAGGGCCTCCTTCGCCTCCTCGGGGCGGGTGGGCACGACGTGGTTGGCGATGCCGGCCTTGACGGCGATGAGTCCCACGCTGTGGGTGACGACGTCGTGGATGTCGCGTGCGATACGCAGGCGTTCCTCGGTCTTCGCCTGCTCGGCGGCGTGCTCGATGGCGCGCCGGGTACTGCGTCCGCGCTCCCTGACCGCCGAGCCGGCCGCCCAGGTCGCGCCGAGCACGAGGAGGCCGAACACGGCCTGCACGGCGGTGCTGCCGCCCTGGTAGGACTGCCCGCCCGACAGCGTGAGCAGGGCCGCGACCGCCGCGCACAGCGCGGCGACGGCGACGGCCGACACCCCGGGGTCGCGCCGCCGGGTGGTGGCCACCGTGTAGACGGCGTAGGCGGCGGCCAGGAACGAGGCGGGTCCGAGGCCGGCGGCCAGCGCCCCGCAGGCGGCGGCCAGGACGAGGACGAAGACCGGCACGGGCCACAACCGCCGTACGGCGAGCGGGAGCCCGGCCCCCAGGGACAACAGCCACAGGAGGCCGCCGCCCGTCCCGCCGTCGACGGCCGGCCGCAACAGCGACACCTGCGGCAGGAGCGTGAAAGCACAGGCCGCCGCCCCGTCCAGCACGAGCGCACGCCTCCGGGACCCCTCACCCATGCCGTCGAACGTAGGCCCTCGCTCCACGGCCCGTCCAACGGGCACAGGGCCGGACGTCCGCGTGTCGCACGCCGAGGTGACCGTTTCGGACAGTGTCGTCCGCCCCGCACCACGGCCCACACGGGCGTGCGGCCCCGCGGGTCGCGCGCCCGGAGCCGCCCCCACCACCGCCGACGCCGGGGACGCGGTGGTCCGGCGGGGCCCGGCCGATACTCACCCCTCGGGCCGTACAGGGGCGTTGGCGTCCTTGCGTTCTGTCCGGACGTGTCCACATACTCGGCATCACGAGCGCCCTGCGCGCTCCGATGCAACACCATGCCTGCGCCGACAGGTCATGGCCACGGGGGCCGCTGAGAAGCCACAACTGACTACGTCACGCCCGGAGTCGGTCGCATACGGACCGACCCTTCGTCGCGTGTGCCCCTGGGGACCGTACGGCGCCGTCCGCACCACGCCGACGCATTTCTGGGGGATGTACGAGATGACCGTCAACCTGTTCGTGGTCAGCGACAACCCGGTATCCCTCGCCGGGCTGGAAACGATTGTCGATCAGGATGAGGAGTGCGCTCTCGTCGGCCGTGCCACGGACGACTCGGACGACCTCCGATGTCTGTCGGACCTGGCCGGCACGGCCCTCCACCCCGACGTGATCGTCCTGAGCGAACCGTCCTCCAGCAGAACCGTCTCCGCACGCGTCCGGCACATCGCCTCCGCCTTCCCCGACGAGGCGTCCCGGCCGCACACGATCGTGGTGGCGCAGAACGACGACGACGAGATGATCGTCTCGGCCCTCAGGGCAGGCGTCAACGGCTACCTCGCCCGCCTCGGTTCGGCCGACGAACTGCTTCGCTCACTGAAGCTCGTCGCCCGGGGCGGCGCCGCCTTCTGCCCCAGCGTCGCGGCCCGCATGAGCCGCTACTTCTCCACCATGCAGGGCCCGCACGACAGCACCGGGTTCCCGGGGCTCACCAGCCGCGAGCTGGAGATACTCGAGCTCCTGGCCGGCGGCATGGGGAACCGGCAGATCGCCCGCCGGCTCTTCCTGGCCGAGAAGACCGTCCGCAACTACGTCTCGCGCATCTTCGCCAAGCTCGAGGTGCACGACCGGGCGACGGCGGTGGTGATGGCCCGGGACGCGGGTTTCGGCGAGCCCGCCGGGGAACTGGTGCGGAACAGCGCGTGAGCGCACCGGAACGGGAAAGCCCCGCTCAGACACTGTCTGCGCGGGGCTTGAAGAAGAGCCGCCTTCGGGATTCGAACCCGAGACCTACGCATTACGAGTGCGTTGCTCTGGCCATCTGAGCTAAGGCGGCGCGCCGTGTGCACCATGGTGCGATCAGCGACGTCGGTAAGTCTACACAGTTTCCGGGGGTGCTTCGTACCGCCCCCGGAGGCGGGCAGGGGCCGTCGCCTCCGGGGGTGGCCGTACCCGCTACGAGCAGCGCTTTCCGTCCGCCGGAGGGGTGCCGTCGATCAGGTACGTGTTGATCGCGGAGTCGATGCAGGAGCTGCCGCGGCCGTACGCGGTGTGGCCGTCGCCGTCGTAGGTGAGGAGGCGGGCCGAGGAGAGCTGGCCGGCCAGGCCCTCCGCCCAGCGGTACGGGGTCGCCGGGTCCCGGGTGGTGCCGACGACCACGATCGGCGCCGCACCCTTCGCCTCGATGCGCTGCGGCTCGCCGGTGGCCCGCACCGGCCAGTACGCGCAGTTCAGCGCGGCCCAGGCGAGGCCCTCGCCGAACACCGGGGACGCCTTCTCGAAGTCGGGGAGCGCCTCCCGCACCTGCTCCGGGGTATCGAAGGCGGGCGGCAGGTCCAGGCAGTTGACGGCCGCGTTGGCGGACATCAGGTTGCTGTACGCGCCTCCCGCGTCGCGCTCGTAGTAGCTGTCGGAGAGGACGAGCAGTCCCGCGCCGTCGTCCTCCTTCATCGCCGACGTCAGCGCCTCGTGCAGCCGCTGCCAGGCCGCCTCGTCGTACATCGCGGCGATCACGCCCATCGTCGCCAGCGACTCGGTCAGCCGGCGGCCGTCGGCGTCTCCGGCGGGCAGCGGGCGGGCGTCGAGCTTCTCGAAGAACGTCTTGAGGTTCTCGCCGACCCGCTCCGGGCTCGTGCCCTTGCCGCCCAGCGGACAGTCGCTGCGCCGCACGCAGTCCTTCGCGAACGCCGTGAACGCCGTGGCGAAGCCCTCCGTCTGCTCCAGGTTGAGGCGGCGCGCGCTCAGTGACGGGTCCATCGCGCCGTCCAGCACCAGCCGCCCGGTCCGCTCCGGGAACAGCCCCGCGTACGTCGCGCCCAGCAGCGTGCCGTACGACGCGCCGACGTACGTCAGCTTCTCGTCGCCGAGCACCGCCCTCACGATGTCCATGTCCCGGGCCGCCTCGACGGTCGAGACATGGCGCAGCAGCTTCGGCGCCTTCGCCCCGCACCCCTCGGCGAACGTCCGGTACGCCGAGACGAGCGCCTCGGTCTCCTTCTCGTCGTCGGGCGTGGTGTCCGTGCGGGTGTACGCGTCCATCGCGCGTCCGTCCAGGCACTCGACGGGCTCGCTGCGGGCGACGCCGCGCGGGTCGACCGCCACCATGTCGTAGCGGGCGCGCACATCCTCGGGGTAGCCGATACCCGCGTACATCTGGAGGTAGTCGACCGCCGAGCCGCCGGGGCCGCCCGGGTTGACCAGCAGGGATCCCAGCCGCTTGCCGGGTCCGGTGGCCTTCTTGCGGGCGACGGCGAGGCGGACGTCACCGGAGGACGGTTCGGCGTAGTCGAGCGGGGCCTTGACCGTGGCGCACTGGAACCCGGGAACGCCGCAGTCGCGCCACGCCGGTTCCTGTTCGTAGTACCCGGCGAGGACCGCGGGGGTCGAGCCGGGCAGCGGGGCGAGGGCGGCGGCCGCTCCCGCCACCGGTGAACTGGCCCTGCTGGTCGAGGTCCCGGAGGAGCAGCCCGCCAGCAGCAGCGCGGCCGCGGTGAACAGGGCTGCTGCGGTGCGGGTCCTGCGTGGGGTGCGGGTCCTGCGTGGGGTGCGCCGTGTGTGCATACCGGGAGCGTAACGGTGAGCGACCGGGCGGATGCTCTGTGCACACGCCGCGACCCGGACGAGTTGAGGCCTCCGGGGAAGAAGGCACCGCTCGGCCTGCCTGGGTGTCAGCCCGCCCTGAGCGCCATCGTCATCGCCTCCACCGCCAGCAGCGGCGCCACGTTCCGGTCCAGCGCCTCGCCGCAGGCCGCGATCGCCTCGATGCGGCGGAGGGTGGACTCGGGCGTGCTGCTGCGGGCCAGGCGCTCCAGCACGTCCTCGGCGTCGGTGTTGGCGAGGGCGATGCGGGAGCCGAGCTGCAACGCGAGGACGTCCCGGTAGAAGCTGGTGAGGTCGGCGAGGGCGACGTCGAGGCTGTCGCGCTGGGTGCGCGTCCTGCGCCGCTTCTGCATGTCCTCCAGGTCCTTGACCACGCCTGCCGTCCCGCGCGGGAGACGGCCGCCCTGGCCCGCCCCGAGCGCCGTCTTCAGGTCCTCGGTCTCCTTGCCGTCCATCTCCTCGGCGAGCTGCTTGGCGTCCTCGGCGGCCGCGTCGACCAGTTCCTGGGCGGCCCTCAGCGCGCCACCGACGTCCTCGACCCGCTGCGGCAGCTTCAGCACGGAGGCGCGACGGGCGCGCGCGGCCGGGTCGGTGGCCAGGCGGCGCGCCCGGTCGACGTGGCCCTGGGTGGCGCGGGCGACGGAGGCGGCGATGTCCGGCTCGATGCCCTCGCGGCGGACGAGCATGTCGGCGACGGCCTCCACCGACGGCGTGCTCAGGACGAGGTGGCGGCAGCGGGAGCGGATCGTCGGCAGGACGTCCTCGACGGACGGGGCGCACAGCAGCCACACCGTGCGCGGGGCGGGCTCCTCGACGGCCTTGAGGACGGCGTTGGCGGATTTCTCGTTGAGCCGCTCGGCGTCCTCGACGAGGATCACCTGCCAGCGGCCGTTCGCCGGGGCGGTGAACGACTTGCGGACCGTGTCGCGCATGTCCTTGACCAGGATTTCCGCGCCGACGGCGGCCACCGTGGAGACGTCGGCGTGGGTGCCGACGAGCGCGGTGTGGCAGCCGTCGCAGAAGCCGCAGCCGGGGGCGCCGCCGAGGGCCCGGTCGGGGCTGACGCACTGGAGGGCGGCGGCGAAGGCGCGCGCCGCCTGGTTGCGGCCCGCGCCGGGCGGGCCGGTGAACAGCCATGCGTGCGTCATGCGGGACGCCTCGGGCGGGGGCGCGTCGCTCGCCGCGGCGGTGACGAACGCGTCGGCGTCCCGGGCGGCGGCCGCGAGCTGCTCGCTCACCCGCTCCTGCCCGACCAGGTCGTCCCACACGGTCATGGGTCAGCCCCGCCTCTCCGTCGCGTCGTGCTCTGCCGGATCCATTGTGCGGGTCCGGACCGACACCTCCGTCCCGGCCGGCGCCCGGAGCCGGTTTCCACCGGACGCGGGGAACAGCGCCGGGCGCGCCCGAAGGCACGCCCGGCACGGTACAAGCTGCGCTTCAGCGCCGGCGCCACCGTCCTCCGCCGTCCCGGCGGTCGTCGTCGCCGTGGTCGTCCTCGTGCGGGCCGAGCAGTTCGTCGGCCAGCGACGGCAGGTCGTCCAGCGGGGTCTCCTCCGCCCAGTCGGGACGTTCCCGGCGGCGCGGGGCGCTCCCGGCGTCGACCTGCGGCAGCTCACGCGTACGGTCCTCGGGTTCCTCCGCGCCGCCCGCGGGGCCGGGCTCGCCCTCGCGCACCGGCGGCAGCACCGCCGTCTCGTCCGCCGCGCCCGGAGGCACGGAAGGCAGCACCGCCGTCTCGTCCGCCGCGCCCGGCACCTGCGGCCGGGGCAGCTCGGTCGTCACCTCGGCGTCGGCCGGCGCCGGACGGTCCGCGTGCCGCGCCGCTTCCTCGTCCCGTACGCGCGGCAGGACGGCCGTCTCGTCCACGGGGCCGCCGGTCGCATTGGTCGGCGTGACCACCGGCGTCGGCACGGTCAGCGCCTCGTCGGCGTCCTGACCCGGGGCAGGCCGGGCCGGGGCCTCGGAGGGGGTCGCCGCGGTGCGCGGGCCCGCCTCCGCCGCGGCCGCCGCGCGCTCGGCGAGCTGCCGGGCCTGTTCGGCGCGCAGCAGGGCCTCCTCGGCCTTGCGCTGCTTCTCCAGGCGCTGTGCCTCGGCCTCCGCACGCAGCCGCGCCTCTTCCTCCGCCTGCTTGCGGCGGCGCTCCTCCTCGGCCTTGCGGCGCGCCTCCTCCTCGGCGCGCGCCTTCTCCTCGGCGAGCAGCCGCTGACGCTCCTCCTCGGCGCGGCGGCGGGCCTCTTCGGCGCGCTGCCGGGCCTCCTCCGCCTGACGCTCGGCCTCCCGCCGCTGCGCCTCCTCCAGCTCGCGGCGCTTGCGCTCCTCCTCCTCGGCGCGCAGCTTGGCGAGCTGCTCCTGGCGCTCACGCTCCAGGCGCTCCTCCTCGGCCTTGCGGGCCGCCTCCTCCTCCGCCTTGCGGCGGGCCTCCTCCTCGGCCTTGCGGCGCGCCTCCTCGCGGGCGGCGATCTCGGCCTCGGACAGCGGCAGGATGCGGTCGAGCCGGTGCCGGATCACCGTGGTGACGGCCTCCGGCTCCTGGCCCGCGTCGACCACCAGGTAGCGGCCGGGGTCGGCGGCGGCGAGGGTGAGGAAACCGGAGCGCACGCGCGCGTGGAATTCCGCGGGCTCGGACTCCAGCCGGTCCGGCGCCTCGGTGAACCGCTCCCGGGCGGTCTCCGGGGACACGTCGAGCAGCACCGTCAGGTTCGGCACGAGCCCTGCGGTGGCCCAGCGGTTGATGCGGGCGATCTCGGTCGGCGACAGGTCGCGCCCGGCGCCCTGGTAGGCGACGGAGGAGTCGATGTAACGGTCGCTGATGACGACCGCGCCGCGCTCCAGCGCCGGGCGCACGACGGTGTCCACGTGCTCCGCGCGGTCCGCCGCGTAGAGCAGGGCCTCGGCGCGGTGCGAGAGCCCGGCGCTGGAGACGTCCAGCAGGATCGAGCGCAGCCGCTTGCCGACCGGGGTCGCGCCGGGCTCGCGGGTGAGGACGACCTCGTGGCCCTTGGAGCGGATCCAGTCGGCGAGGGCCTCGGCCTGGGTCGACTTGCCCGCGCCGTCGCCGCCCTCCAGGGCGATGAAGAAGCCGGTGCCGGCGGACGCGGGGGCGGGGTCGTCGCCGCCGAGCAGCGCGTCCCGCAGGTCCTGCCGCAGCGGGACACCGGAGCGGTCGTCGACCTTGGCCAGCACCATCGCGGCGACCGGCAGGAGCAGGGCGCCGACGAGCATGAGCGTGAAGGCGGCGCCGCCGTGGGCGAAGACGAACCTGCCGTTCTCCAGGCGGTGCGGGCCGATCGCCGCCGCCACGACGGGGGCGATCACCGCGCCGAGTGCCACGTACACGCGGACGACCGCGTGCAGGTGCTCGGTGACCCGGGACCGGCGCTGCTCCTCGGTCTCCTGGTCGAGCAGGGTGTGCGCGATGTTGGCGGCCATGCCCGCGCCGACGCCGGCGAACGCCAGGATCAGCAGCACGCTGGTGACGTCCGGGACGAGCCCGGCGGCGAGCAGCGCGAGGCCCGTGAAGGCCAGGGTGAGGGCGAGCATGCGCCGCCGGGACAGCGACGGCAGCAGGGCGGGGGCCGTACGGATGCCGACGACCACACCGCCGGTGAGCGCGCCCACCATCAGGCCGAACAGGACGGGCCCGCCGCCCAGGTCCTTGGCGTGCAGTACGGCCACGGCGACGGCGGCCGCCACGGCCCCGGCCACGGACGCGCCCGCGACGACCAGCAGCGCCAGCGCGCCGGTGCGGCCCTTGTCGGGTCCGGCGGCGTGCCGCGGGCGGCGCAGGCCCTCCAGCGGCGAGCGCGGGCGGGGCGTGCGGGTGCCGGGCAGTTCGAGGAAGGTGACGACGGACAGCGACGCGGCGAAGAGTCCGGCCGCGACGTACGAGGGGAGAGCCGCCTGGTGCTGGCCGAACCACTCGATGCCTGTGCCCAGCAGGTTGTTGAAGAGGGCCGCGGCGACGAGCGTCAGGGCGGCGAGCGGTATCGCCACGAAGCCGGTGCGCAGCGACAGGCGACGCAGGGCGTCGAGATGGTCGGGCAGCGGCCGGATGCTGGCGCCCTCGGGCGGCGGTCCGGGCAGCAGCGCGGGCGCGGCGCCCTCGCGGGACACGGCCCAGAAACGCTCGGCGACGCCGGCCACGAACGCGGTGACGAGCAGGATCGCCAGGGCGTTGTCGGACGTCCAGTCGATCCACAGCGGCGCGACGATCAGCAGGGCGGCGCGCAGTCCGTCCGCGCCGACCATGGTCCAGCGGCGGTCCAGCGGCCCCTCCTGCGAGGTGAGCGAGGTGAGCGGGCCGAGGAGCACGGCGCCGAACAGCAGCGTCGCGAGGATCCGCACGCCGAAAACGGTCGCCACTGCGAACGCCGCTCCGCGGTACCCGCCGCCGAAGGCCTGCTCGGCGACCGACGCCTGGAGGACGAGGAGCACCAGCACGAGGAGGGCGAGGACGTCGCCCACCCCGCCCACGAGCTGTGCGCTCCACAACCGTTTCACCTGCGGTCGGCGCAGCAGGGCGCGGACGGCACGCTCGCGGGAGTCCGCGACAAGGGCGTCGTCGGGGGCCGGTGGGGAGGCCGTGGGCTGCTCGGCTCGCGTCATGCGTTCAGCCTATCGGCCCGGGGGGACACCCCGGGGCCGACGCGCCTGACATGCACACGCCCCGACACGGAACCCTGCCGGGACGTTCGCATTCCGAACGCCGGGCGGCGGAACCCGGCGTCAGGGGACGGGGGTTCCACTGCCCGGCGGGACGGGGATCAGTCCTCCGCGCCGTTCGCCGCGGCCGTCTTCTTCGCGGCGGTCTTCTTCGCCGTCGTCTTCTTGGCGGCCGTGGTCTTCTTCGCCGCGGTCGTCTTCTTCGCCGGGGCCTTCTTGGCCGTCGTCTTCTTGGCGGTCTTCTTCGCCGTCTTCTTGGCGGGACCCTTGGCGCGCTTCTCGGCCAGCAGCTCGAACCCGCGCTCCGGCGTGATCGTCTCCACGCTGTCGCCCGAGCGCAGCGTCGCGTTCGTCTCGCCGTCGGTGACGTACGGGCCGAAGCGGCCGTCCTTGACGACCACCGGCTTCTCGCTGACCGGGTCGGTGCCCAGCTCCTTCAGCGGAGGCTTGGCCGCGGCCCGGCCACGCTGCTTGGGCTGGGCGTAGATCGCCAGAGCCTCCTCCAGCGTGATGGTGAAGAGCTGCTCCTCCGACTGCAGCGACCGCGAGTCCGTGCCCTTCTTCAGGTACGGGCCGTAGCGGCCGTTCTGCGCGGTGATCTCCTGGCCCTCGGGGTCGGTGCCGACCACGCGCGGCAGCGACATCAGCTTCAGCGCGTCGTCGAGCGTCACGGTGTCCAGGGACATCGACTTGAAGAGCGACGCGGTGCGCGGCTTGACCGCGTTCTTGCCGGTCTTCGGGGTGCCCTCGGGCAGGATCTCCGTCACGTACGGGCCGTAGCGGCCGTCCTTGGCGACGATCGTGTGCCCGGTCGCCGGGTCGGTGCCCAGCTCGAAGTCGCCGCTCGGCTTGGCGAGCAGTTCCTCGGCCAGCTCGACGGTCAGCTCGTCGGGCGCCAGGTCCTCCGGGATGTCGGCACGCTGGTGCTCCTCGGTGTCCTTCTCGCCGCGCTCGATGTACGGGCCGTAGCGCCCGACCCGCAGCACGATGCCGTTGCCCACCGGGAACGACGACACCTCGCGCGCGTCGATCGCGCCCAGGTCGGTCACCAGTTCCTTGAGGCCGCCGAGGTGGTCCCCGTCGCCGTTGCCCGCGTCGGCCGCGCCGGCGTCGCCGCCCGTGGCGAAGCCGCTGTCCGGCACGGTCTCGCCGAAGTAGAAACGCTTCAGCCACGGCACCGCACGGGCCTCACCGCGCGCGATGCGGTCGAGGTCGTCCTCCATCTTCGCGGTGAAGTCGTAGTCGACGAGCCGGCCGAAGTGCTTCTCCAGCAGGTTGACCACGGCGAAGGAGAGGAAGGACGGCACCAGGGCCGTGCCCTTCTTGAACACGTAGCCGCGGTCGAGGATCGTGCCGATGATCGACGCGTACGTCGACGGGCGGCCGATCTCGCGCTCCTCCAGCTCCTTGACCAGCGACGCCTCGGTGTAGCGGGCCGGAGGCTTGGTGGCGTGGCCGTCGACCGAGATCTCCTCGGCGCTCAGCGCGTCGCCCTCGGCGACCTGCGGCAGCCGGCGCTCGCGGTCGTCCAGCTCGGCGTTCGGGTCGTCGGCGCCCTCGACGTAGGCCTTGAGGAAGCCGTGGAAGGTGATGGTCTTGCCGGACGCGCTGAACTCGACGTCCCGGCCGTCGGCGGCGGTGCCGCCGATCTTCACCGTCACGCTGTTGCCGGTCGCGTCCTTCATCTGCGAGGCGACGGTCCGCTTCCAGATCAGCTCGTAGAGCTTGAACTGGTCGCCGGTCAGACCGGTCTCGGCGGGCGTGCGGAAACGGTCCCCCGAAGGACGGATCGCCTCGTGCGCCTCCTGCGCGTTCTTCACCTTGCCCGCGTAGGTGCGCGGCTGCGGCGGCAGGTAGTCGGCTCCGTACAGCTGCGTGACCTGGGCGCGGGCGGCGGCGACCGCCGTCTCGCTCAGGGTCGTCGAGTCCGTACGCATGTAAGTGATGTAGCCGTTCTCGTACAGCTTCTGCGCGATCTGCATCGTGGCCTTCGCGCCGTAGCCGAGCTTGCGGCTCGCCTCCTGCTGCAGCGTCGTCGTACGGAACGGCGCGTACGGCGAGCGGCGGTACGGCTTGGACTCGACCGAGCGGACCGCGAACCGCGTGTCCTCCAGGGCGGCGGCGAGGGCGCGGGCGTTCGCCTCGTCGAGATGGAGGGTGTTGGCGCTCTTCAGCTGCCCCAGCGAGTCGAAGTCGCGGCCCTGCGCGACCCGGCGTCCGTCGACCGTCTGCAACCGCGCGACCAGCGTCGACGGGTCGCTCGCGTCACCGGCGCGGCCGGTGGAGAAGGTGCCGGTCAGGTCCCAGTACTCGGCGGAGCGGAACGCCATGCGCTCGCGCTCCCGCTCGACCACGAGCCGGGTGGCGACGGACTGCACGCGGCCGGCGGACAGCCGCGGCATGACCTTCTTCCACAGGACCGGCGAGACCTCGTAGCCGTAGAGACGGTCGAGGATGCGGCGGGTCTCCTGGGCGTCGACCAGCTTCTGGTTGAGCTCGCGCGGGTTGGCCACGGCCTCCCGGATCGCGTCCTTGGTGATCTCGTGGAACACCATGCGCTTGACCGGGATCTTCGGCTTGAGCACTTCCTGGAGGTGCCACGCGATGGCCTCGCCCTCGCGGTCCTCATCGGTGGCGAGGAAGAGTTCGTCGGACTCCTTCAGCAGGTCCTTGAGCTTCTTGACCTGCGCCTTCTTGTCCGCGTTGACCACATAGATCGGCTGGAAGTCATGGTCGACGTCCACACCGAGGCGGCGCACCTCACCGGTGTACTTGTCCGGAACCTCTGCAGCGCCGTTGGGGAGGTCGCGAATGTGCCCGACGCTCGCCTCGACGATGTAGCCGGGGCCGAGATAGCCCTTGATCGTCTTCGCCTTGGCAGGCGACTCGACGATGACGAGTCGGCGGCCGCCGTTCGCGGTCTCGCTGGTCGGGGACAACTTCGCTCTTCTCTCCGTCGACGCTCGGGCCTCCCCAGGCGCTTCTCCCCGGGGTCGGGTCATGGTGACGCTGCGGAGTGTGACGGTACATCCCGCCCCCGTGTCAAACGGGAAAAGCCCGCAACGGCCACTCGAACGGTAACCCGACTACCACCGTTCCTGCCGCCCGGAGTGTCCAGACTCCGCCCGCTCTTATGCGGAGGGCGATCCTTCGGTTACTGCGGGGTCCGGCCCCCGGTGCGCGTCAGAGACGGCCGAAGCACCAGGCGCCCAGGGCCAGGGAGACGAGCGCGACGGTCCAGGCGAGCGTGGTCGATGCGACGCGGTTCACACCGAGGGCGACCGGGCGGTGCAGCCGCGCACGGGACACCGTCCAGGCCAGCAAACCGGCACCGAACAGGCAGAACACCGTTCCCGCGTAGATCGCCGGCCCGCTCTCCATGGTCGCCCGCGTCCCCTCTCGTCCGTCCCTGCGCCGACTGCTCGGGACGCTGTCACGCGTGGGCGGCGGGAGGGCGAACCGGAGGTGAACGGATCGGCTCGGGAGGGCGGCGAGGGGTCCGGAAGCGGGCACGCGGGGTCCGCTTCCGAAAACTTCAGCGGGATCCGGACCGTCCCGCCCCGGGGCCGACACGGGCGTGAAAGATGCGGCGTACGACACAGAGGTGTACGGGAGCCGGTCACCGTGGCGCGTGTGGCTCGGCGTGGTGCGGTGTCGTCGTCGTCCGCGGGACGGGCTGGCCGCGCAGTTCCCCGCGCCCCTTCGGGGCGCGTCCACCGCAGCACCTTCAAGGGCGAGGGGAACTGCGCGAGCAACCACCGACCACCCGCACCCGAGATCCAGGGGCGAGGGCCCCTCAGTCCACCGGGTCCAGGAACCCCTGCTCGACCAGCAGCCGAATCTGCGCCGGGGTGCGGTCGCGCAGCAGGACCGGGTCCTCGCCGAGGAGCTGGGCGATGGCGTCCAGGATCCGGCCCGCCGTCATGGTGCCGTCGCAGACGCCGGCGAAGCCGGCACCGATGGTGTCGACCTTGGTCGCCCGGCGCATCCCGCGGTTCTGGCGCAGCACGACGTGCTCGGGGTCCTCGGCGCCGGGCAGCCCGACCTGCTCCTGGACCACCTCGGGAGCCAGCTCGAAGCGCGCCTCCAGCAGCGCCGCGTCGTCGTGCGACCGCAGGTAGTCCAGCCGCTCGAAGTGGGCGCGGACCGTGTCGCCGAGCGGCTGCTCCACCGGGTGCGGCCACTCCTCCACCGTGACCGACGGCACAGCTGCGTCCGTCCGGCGCAGGGTGATCCAGCCGAAGCCGACCGCCCTGACCTTGCGCGCCTCGAACTCGTCCAGCCACGCGTCGTACCGCGCCCGGTACTCCGCCTCGTCCCCGCGGTGGTCGCCCGCGTCCCGCAGCCACAGCTCGGCGTACTGCGTCACGTCCTGCACCTCGCGCTGCACGATCCACGCGTCGCAGCCGCGCGGCACCCAGGAGCGGAGCCGGTCCTGCCAGTCCTCCCCCTCGACGTGCTGCCAGTTGGCCAGGAACTGCGCGTACCCGCCCTCGTCGAGCCGCTCTCCCGCCTGCTGGACGAGTGTGCGGCACAGGTCGTCCCCGCCCATCCCGCCGTCGCGGTAGGTGAGCCGCGCCCCGGGCGAGATGACGAACGGCGGGTTCGACACGATCAGGTCGTACGTCTCGTCGTCCCGCAGGGGGGCGAACAGCGATCCCTCGCGCAGATCGGCGGCCGGGACACCGGACAGCGCCAGGGTGAGCGCCGTGATGTGCAGGGCGCGCGGGTTCACGTCGGTGGCGGTCACGCGCATGGCGTGCCGGGCGGCGTGCAGCGCCTGGATGCCGGACCCGGTGCCCACGTCGAGCGCCGACCTCACGGGCGTCCGGACGGTGATGCCGGCCAGTGTGGCGGACGCGCCGCCGACGCCGAGCACCACGCCCGCCTCCCGGCTGCCGATGCCCCCGGCGCCGCCGACCGCGCACCCGAGGTCCGACACGACGTACCAGTCCTCGCCGTCGGACCCGCCGTACGGCCGGACGTCCACGGTCGCCGCGAGCGTGTCCGCGTCCGCGGGACGGAGCCAGCCGCTCTCCAGGCAGACGTCGACGGGCACGACGCCGTCCAGTCCCGCGCGGGACACCGGCTGCTGGAGCAGGAACAGCCTCACGAGCAGCTCCAGCGGCGTGTCCCCGCGGGTGGCGCGGAGCGCGGGCACGGTCTCGCTGCGGGCCAGCGCCGCGTACGCGGGGGCGCCGAGCAGGTCGAGCAGTCCGTCGGCGGTGAAGGAGGCGCCGAGCAGCGCCTCCCGCAGCCGGGCGGCGGCATCGGTGCGGTCGGACGAGGGCAGGGGCGGCAGGCTGGCGTCACTCACGCCCTCCATTGTGGCCGCCGCCCCCACCCGGCGCGCACCCGCGGCCGCTGAGCCGCCGTCAGCCGGGCGGCCCCGACCGCGCGAGCCGCCGTCAGCCGGGCGGCCCCGACCGCGCGAGCCGCCGTCAGCTCTTGGTCGCGCCCGCCGACGCGGTGGCGGTCTGGCAGCTGGCCTGACGGGACATGGCCTCGCCGACCTTGCCCTCCTCCAGCGTGCTGAGGGCGTCGCTGCCGCTCTTGCTCAGCTTGTCCAGCTCGGCCGCGATGTCCTTCAGACCGTCGGCGAAGTCCGCCTGGTCCTTGGTGTTGAGGCCGTCGACCTGCTTCTTGAGGGTGGCGTAGGACGCGGAGATGCTGTTGAGCTCCTTCACGGCGTCCTGCTGCTTCTGCTCGCCGTTCTCGACGTCGGGCGCGCCGGCCTTGTTCACGGCGGCGCCGATGGCCTTGTAGGCGTCGGACATGTCCTGGAAGGCCTTCGAGTCGGCCTGCTGGACCGCCTGCGGCGTGCTGTTGTCCGAGGTCTCCTTCTGGATGGCGGTGTTGGCCGCCTTGATCTTGGCGGCCTGCGGCTGCACGGCGTCGCAGACCTCCTTCGCCCATGCGTCCAGCTTCTCGTCGCTGTCGTCGCCGCCGCATCCCGTCAGCGCCAGTACCAGTACCGCACCGCCGGACAGTGCGGCCGCGAGCTTCTTGTTCACCGGATTGGTCCCTTCCATGGCCTTCGGCCCCGGAACATACACGCCGGATGGCCTACACCCACTTGTCGAACGTCCGGTAAGAACGTTTTTGTAACCATTTGCACCAGGCGAGACAAGGGTCACGGGCCGAAAACGGTGCGGGCGGGCTGCGCGTCAATCCGCGCCGCCCGCCCGCACCTTGGACCGGTGTCCGTCTCGCCCTACCGGGAAACCACCGCCGGGTCGGGCGAGTTGGGCCTCGGCTGCGCGTCGCCCCCGTCGTCGTCCACGGCGATCCCGCGCCGCTTGGACACGTACACCGCCGCGATGATCACCAGCGCGGAGACGACCGCGATCAGCACCCGCACCCCGACGCTCTCGTCGGCGCCGTAGGAGAACTTGATGACCGCGGGCGCGATGAGCAGCGCCACCAGGTTCATCACCTTCAGCAGGGGGTTGATCGCCGGACCGGCGGTGTCCTTGAACGGGTCGCCGACCGTGTCGCCGATGACGGTGGCCGCGTGGGCCTCGCTGCCCTTGCCGCCGTGGTGGCCGTCCTCGACGAGCTTCTTGGCGTTGTCCCACGCGCCGCCGGAGTTGGCGAGGAACACCGCCATCAGCGTGCCCGAGCCGATCGCGCCGGCCAGGAAGGCGCCGAGCGCGCCCACACCGAGCGTGAACCCGATGAAGATGGGCGCCATCACCGCGAGCAGACCGGGCGTGGCGAGCTCCCGCAGGGCGTCCTTGGTGCAGATGTCGACGACCTTGCCGTACTCGGGCGTCTCGGTGTGGTCCATGATCCCGGGCTTCTCACGGAACTGCCGCCGCACCTCGTAGACCACCGAACCCGCCGACCGGGACACCGCGTTGATCGCCAGCCCCGAGAAGAGGAAGACGACCGCCGCGCCCGCGATCAGGCCGACGAGGTTGTTGGGCTGTGAGATGTCCATCATCAGACTCAGCGGCGCGCCCTCGCCGCTGAGCCGTTCGCCCACCTCCCGCGCGCCGGTGGTGATGGCGTCCCGGTACGAGCCGAACAGCGCCGCCGCCGCGAGGACGGCCGTGGCGATGGCGATGCCCTTGGTGATGGCCTTCGTGGTGTTGCCGACCGCGTCCAGGTTGGTGAGCACCTGCGCGCCCGCGCCCTCGACGTCGCCGGACATCTCGGCGATGCCCTGCGCGTTGTCGGAGACCGGGCCGAAGGTGTCCATCGCGACGATCACGCCGACCGTGGTGAGCAGACCGGTGCCGGCCAGCGCCACCGCGAAGAGCGCCAGCATGATCGACGTGCCGCCGAGCAGGAACGCCCCGTACACGCCGAGGCCGATCAACAGGGCGGTGTAGACGGCCGATTCCAGGCCCACGGAGACACCGGCGAGGATCACGGTGGCCGGTCCGGTGAGCGAGGTCTTCCCGATGTCCCGCACGGGACGCCGGGTGGTCTCGGTGAAGTAGCCGGTGAGCTGCTGGATCAGCGCGGCCATCACGATGCCGATGGCCACCGCGACCAGCGCGAGGATCCGCGGGTCGCCGCTCTTGGCCAGGACGGCCTCGTCGGTCACCCCGGTGAGGTCGGCGTACGACGACGGCAGGTAGACGAACGTGGCGATCGCGACCAGCACGAGCGAGATCACCGCGGAGATGAAGAACCCGCGGTTGATCGCGCTCATGCCGCTGCGGTCGGCGCGCCGGGGCGCCACTGCGAAGATGCCGATCATCGCGGTGATCACACCGATCGCGGGGACCAGCAGCGGGAACGCGAGGCCCGCGTTGCCGAACGCCGCAGACCCGAGGATCAGCGCGGCCACCAGCGTCACGGCGTACGACTCGAAGAGGTCGGCCGCCATGCCCGCGCAGTCGCCGACGTTGTCGCCCACGTTGTCGGCGATGGTCGCGGCATTGCGCGGATCGTCCTCCGGAATGCCCTTCTCGACCTTGCCGACCAGGTCGGCGCCGACGTCGGCGGCCTTGGTGAAGATGCCGCCGCCGACCCGCATGAACATCGCGATCAGCGCGGCCCCGAGGCCGAATCCCTCGAGCACCTTCGGCGCGTCGGCCGCGTACACCAGCACGACACAGGCGGCGCCGAGCAGACCCAGCCCCACCGTGAACATGCCGACCACACCGCCCGTACGGAAAGCGATCTTCATCGCCTTGTGCGAAACGGTGGTGAGATCCTTTTCCGGCTCGCCCTCGGCCGGAGTGGCTTCCCTGGCCGCGGCTGCGACCCGGACATTACTGCGTACCGCGAGCCACATGCCGATATAGCCGGTGGCCGCCGAGAACGCCGCTCCGATCAAGAAGAACACCGACCGCCCGGCACGCTGATTCCAGTCGTCCGCGGGCAGCAGCAGGAGCAGGAAGAAAACGATCACGGCGAATACGCCGAGCGTGCGCAGTTGGCGGGCCAGATAGGCGTTGGCGCCTTCCTGGACCGCGGCCGCGATCTTCTTCATGCTGTCGGTGCCCTCGCCGGCCGCGAGCACCTGGCGCACCAGGACGGCCGCGACGGCCAGCGCCGCCAGGGCCACGACACCGATGGTCACCACGAGCACGCGGTTCTCGTCGGTCAGCACGGCGGCTGCGAGGGATGTGGGTTGGCCCGACTCGTATGAGATGGAAAGCCCCGCCATTCGTCCTCCTTGACGCTTGGGCTGAGCTCAAGATGTGGACGGGATTGTAGGTACCGGAACCTGATCTAAACAGACCGCGAGAAATGTAAATGGCGTGCAGTCGCTCTTCACCATTGATCTCCGGCAGCCGGTCGGCCGGAAATCGGTAATGCCTTTGAGGCATTCTCGTGATCGAATTTTCCCGGGCACGGAGGATCGTGAAAGAATTCACGCGATCTTCCGCTGGGAACCACTGTAAGCGGGGTTCCCGGCACCCGCACATGCCGAAGGGCCCCCAAGCAGGGGGCCCTTCGGAAAACGCTCGGCGTACGGGTGAACCGGTCAGGTGAACGTCGCGGCCGACGGCGTGGTCGGCCACCTCATGCGGATCGATCCGCCGTTCTCCCCGGCACTCACCTCGACGTCGTCGACGAGGCCGCTGATGACCGCGAGGCCCATCTCGTCCTCCTCGGACTCCGCGTCGGGGTCGCCGAGCACCTCGTCGGCCGAGCGGGCCGGGACGGGGGCGTGCGGGGCCTCGTCGCCGACCTCGATGGAGAACTGCTTCTCCTCCTCGATCAGCAGCACCTTCACGGGCGCCGAAATGCCGCCGTGCTGGTGCAGTCCGACGGCCCGGGTGCAGGCCTCGCCGACGGCGAGCCTCACCTCGTCGAGGACGGCCTCGTCCACTCCGGCCCTGCGCGCCACCGCCGCCGCCACGAGCCGGGCGGTCCGGACGTGCTCGGGCAGCGCGCTGAAGCGGAGTTCGACGGTGGCCATGCATCCCCCTCGCGACTACGGGCGTGCGGTGAAGGGGCCGGGCCGCCGAACGCCCGGCCCCCTTCGGTGTCTCTCGTGCTGCCCGGGCACGGCCGCCCGGGAGCGGGTGGTCAGTCGGTCGCCGCCACCGCTTCCTCGACCGAGGTGTGGATCGGGAACACCTTGGTGAGGCCGGTGATGCGGAAGATCTTCAAAATGCGCTCCTGGTTGCAGACCAGGCGCAGCGAGCCCTCGTGGGCTCGCACCCGCTTCAGGCCGCCGACCAGCACGCCGAGACCGGTGGAGTCGAGGAAGTCCACACCTTCCATGTCGACGACAAGGTGGAAACTGCCGTCATTCACCAGCTCGACCAGCTGCTCGCGCAGCTTGGGCGCGGTATATACGTCGATTTCGCCACCGACCCTGACGATCGTGCGATCGCCCACGGTCTCGGTCGACAGAGACAGGTCCACGGATCCTCCAGCACCTAGCTATCGAGCGGTCGCCCTTGGGACATCTCGGCTCAGCCCCCGGGACGGTTCGCCAGCCGCCATGGCATTCAATCACTTACCGGCAGGCGTGCACGACGCCTTGGCCCCATTGTCCGTCACGCCGGTGACACACTCGGTGCCGATGGCCAAGAATCACCGATCCGATCGACCCCCTGCGGACACGCGATCCAGGACCGCCGCGCCGGGCGACGTCCTGGACCGGCTCACGTCCGGACCGAGCCGGGCTTCGCGCATTACTCATACGGAGCACTTGCCCCCGCGTGCGGGTCGCCATGCCGTCTGGCCGGACCGGATCCGCCCGGAGGTGATCGCCGCAGTACAGGCCGCGGGAATCGAACACCCCTGGGCCCACCAGGCGCGGGCCGCCGAGCACGCCCTGGACGGCGACTCGGTGGTGGTCGCCACCGGCACGGCCTCCGGCAAGTCCCTGTCGTACCTGGTGCCCGTGCTGTCCACGCTGCTGGACGGGGCCGAGGCGCCGAACGGCAGGGGCGCCACCGCCCTCTACCTCGCCCCCACGAAGGCACTCGCCGCGGACCAGTGCCGGTCCGTGAAGGAACTTTCACAACCACTGGGCCATTCGGTGCGCGCGGCGGTCCACGACGGCGACACTCCGTTCGAGGAACGCGAATGGATCCGCCAGTACGCCAACTACGTGCTGACCAACCCCGACATGCTGCACCGGGGCATCCTGCCGTCTCACCCCCGCTGGTCCTCCTTCCTCAAGGCGCTCAAGTACGTCGTGATCGACGAGTGCCACACCTACCGGGGCGTGTTCGGCTCGCACGTCGCCCAGGTGCTGCGCCGGCTGCGGCGGCTGTGCGCCCGCTACGGCGCGTCGCCCGTGTTCCTGCTGGCCTCGGCGACCGCCGCCGAGCCCGCCGTCGCCGCCCGCCGCCTCACCGGCCTGCCCGTGGTCGAGGTCGCGGACGACGCCTCCCCGCGTGGTGAACTGGTGTTCGCTCTCTGGGAGCCGCCGCTGACCGAGCTGCACGGCGAGAAGGGCGCCCCGGTCCGCCGCACCGCCACCGCCGAGGCCGCCGACCTGCTCACCGACCTCACCGTGCAGGGCGTCCGCTCGGTCGCCTTCGTCCGCTCCCGGCGCGGCGCCGAGCTGATCTCCGTGATCGCCAAGGAGCGCCTCGCCGAGGTCGACCGGTCCCTGACCCGGCGGGTCGCCGCCTACCGGGGCGGTTACCTCCCCGAGGAGCGCCGCGCCCTCGAACGCGCCCTGCACTCCGGCGAACTCCTCGGCCTCGCCGCCACCAACGCCCTCGAACTCGGCATGGACGTCTCCGGCCTGGACGCCGTCGTCATCGCCGGCTACCCGGGCACCCGCGCCTCCCTGTGGCAGCAGGCCGGCCGCGCGGGACGCTCCGGGCAGGGCGCACTCGCCGTGCTCGTGGCCCGCGACGACCCGCTGGACACCTTCCTCGTGCACCACCCCGAGGCGCTCTTCGACCGTCCTGTGGAGTCCACGGTCCTCGACCCCGACAACCCGTACGTCCTCGCCCCGCACCTGTGCGCGGCCGCCGAGGAGCTGCCCCTCACCGAGGACGACCTCGCCCTCTTCGGCCCCACCACCGAGGAGCTGCTGCCGCAGCTGGAGGCCGCGAAGCTGCTGCGCCGGCGGACGCGGGCCTGGCACTGGACGCGCCGCGAGCGGGCCGCCGACCTCACCGACATCCGCGGGGAGGGCGGGCGCCCCGTCCAGGTCGTCGAGGCGGGGACGGGCCGGCTGCTGGGCACGGTCGACGCGAACGCCGCACACACCAGCGTCCACGAGGGCGCGGTCCACCTGCACCAGGGCCGCACCTACGTCGTCCGCTCCCTCGACCTGGAGGACTCCGTCGCCCTGGTCGAGCAGGCCAGCCCGTCGTACACGACCGTGGCGCGGGACACGACGTCCATCTCCGTCCTGGAGACGGACACCGAGATCCCCTGGGGCGACGGACGCCTCTGCTTCGGCTCCGTCGAGGTGACCAACCAGGTCGTCTCCTTCCTGCGGCGGCGGGTCATCACCGGCGAGGTGCTCGGCGAGACCAAACTCGACCTGCCTCCCCGTACGCTGCGCACCCGCGCCGTGTGGTGGACGGTCACCGAGGACCAGCTGGACCGGGCCCGGATCAACCCGGAGATCCTCGGCGGCGCCCTCCACGCGGCCGAGCACGCGTCGATCGGCATGCTGCCGCTGTTCGCCACCTGCGACCGCTGGGACATCGGCGGCGTCTCGATCCCGCTGCACCCCGACACCCTGCTGCCCACGGTCTTCGTCTACGACGGCCACCCGGGCGGCGCGGGCTTCGCCGAACGCGCCTTCCACACCGCCCGCTCCTGGCTCACGGCCACCCGCCAGGCCATCGCCTCCTGCGAGTGCGAGGCCGGCTGCCCCTCCTGCATCCAGTCCCCCAAGTGCGGCAACGGCAACGACCCCTTGCACAAGCGGGGCGCCGTGCGGCTCCTGGACGTGCTGCTGGAGGGGGCGCCCGAGGAGAAGACGGACGGGGCCGAGGAAGGGACCGAGGAGGCGGAGACCGTCGCCGAGGCTTCCGAGGGGCGCGGCGGCCGGATCAGCGCATCGACCGAGGGGGTGGCGGAGGCGGCACCGGACCCGGAGGCCCCGCCCGTGCCCTGACCTGCGCGGTGAACGGCCCCACGCCGGACGTCACCGACACGTCCGACACCTCGCCGGTCATCACGCACCGCACGAGCCGCGCGTCCTGCGCCCGGGCCACCCGGTCAGCCCGCGCGCACGCCTCCGCCGCACCGTGGGCCCAGTGGTCGGCGGCGGCGAGCGCCGCGAGGTCCGCGCCTCCCGCCGCCCGGTGCCGGACCACCACGGCGTGCCCCAGGGCCAGCACCACCCCGAACACCACGCACAGCACGGCGACCGCACCGACGCACCACACGGAGGCGGAGCCGCGGTCGCCTCTCCGCGTGGCGTCCCTCACCTCGCCGTGCCCACGGCCACCACACCCTCCTCGACCGCCGCGACGGCCTCCTCCCTCAGCTCGTAGGGCAGCGCCCGCAGCATCGGCGCCCTGGCCACCACGGTCACCCTGACCTGCTCGGCGTCCCGGCCCACCGTGACCCGCGCACCCGCCGGCGCGGCCTCCCGGGTCACCTCGACCACCGCGTCCGGCGGATCCTGCCGTGCCGCCGCCCGGGCCCCCGCCCGGGCCGCGTCCACACACTGGATCTGCGCGGCCACCACCATCAGCCCCCACACCAGCGCCGTCACGAACAGCACCAGCACGGGCAGCACCAACGCCGACTCCGCCGTCACGAACCCGCGGTCGCGCCACCTGTCGCCCCGTCCGCCGCGCCATCTGCCGCGTCCCCCGTCACATGCGGCCATCGAGGGCCTGCTGCACGATGTTCCGCAGGGCCGTGCTGACCGCGCCGCTGTTGACCACCCGGTAGAGCACCACGGCGAACGCCACCGCCGCCACGATCCCCATCGCGTACTCCGAGGTCACCATCCCGGCGTCCCTCCGCGCCCCGCGCACCCTCGCCGTCAGGGCACGCAGCCGCGCCCGCACCACCTGATACATCCGAACCTCCATACGTGCCGTGTCCGTTTGTCGTCGCCGGCTGTCGCCGGTTCCGGTCACCGGTCTTCGCCGGTTCTCGTCGTCTGCCGTCGTCCTTCGTCGTCCGCCGCGCCTCCTCACCCACCCCCTCCCAGCACCCCGCCCGCGAGCCCGATCACCACGGGCAGGACGCCGACGGCGATGAAGGCGGGCAGGAAGCACAGCCCCACCGGCGCGCTGATCAGGACCGCCGCCCGCCGGGCCCGAGCGGTCGCCGCGCGGGACCACTCGGCCCGCGACTCGGCGGCGAGCCGGCCCACCGGTGCGGCCAGCGGAAGGCCCGACACGTCGGCCCGCTCCAGCAGCCGGGCCAGCGGGACCGCGCCGGGCAGAGCGGCCAGCCGACGCCATGCCTCCCCCGGCGCACCGCCGAGCCGTACCTCCGCGGCGCCTCGCGCCAAGGCGTCCCCGACCGGGCCGCCCAGGGTCTCCCCGACGGCCTGCGCAGCCGGTGCCGGTCCGGCGCCCGCCGCGATGCAGGCGGACAGCAGGTCGGCGGCGAGCGGTAGCTGGCGTGCCGCCAGAGCCGAGTCGGGCGCGCTCTCTTCGGGGGCCGCCCGCGTCTGCCGCCGGTGCCACTGCCACAGTCCCGCCGCCAGGACCAGCCCCAGCCCGACGCCTACGGTCCCGCCCACCGTCACCCACCCGGCGCCCACCACCGCCACGTACGGCAGCCGGTCGCGCGCGGTTCCGAACAGCGGGAGGAGCGCTCCCGTTCTTCGCCGCTTCCGGGACACGAGCGCGTCGAGTCGCCGCCGTGTCCGCCGCTCGTACCGGAGCCGGTGCCACCAGGCCCAGGACCCCACGAGCACGGCGGCGACTCCCGCGACCGTCCCCAGCCTGTGGACGACGTCGCCACTCATGCCACCGCCTCCTCGGCCCCGCGCATGATCCGCAGCGCCCACCACAGGCCCAGCCCTTCCAGCACCCCGCCGGCCGCCAGACAGACCGTCCCCGACGGCGTGTGCAGCAGGACGTGCAGCGGATCGGCGCCCAGGGCCGCGCCCAGCGCCAGCCCGACCACCGGAAGCCCCGCGAGCATGACCGCCGTGGTGCGGGCCCCGGACAACTGGGCGCGCAGGTCGGCCCGCTGGTCCCGCTCGGCACGCAGGGCCGCTTCCAGCCGGTCGAGGCCGTCCGCGAGTCCCGCGCCCTGATCCACCGCCACCCGCCAGCACGCGGCGAGTCCGCGCAGTCCCTCGGCGCCGGGCTGCCGGGCCGCCGCCGTGAGCGCGTCCGGCACGTCGCCGCCGAACCGCGCCGCCGCCAGCACGGCCGCCTGATGACCACCGAGCCCGCCGGAGTCCCGGGCGGCCGGCAGCAACGCCTCGCCCGGCTGCCGTCCCGCCCTCAACTCGCCTGCCAGCGCCCCGCACAGCGCGACCACCGCGTCCGCTCGGCCGTCCCGCTCCTTGCGCGCCGCGGCCGCCCGCCGCACCTTGCGCAGCACAGGCACCCCGGCCGCCCCCGCGACGACCGGCAGCATCGACGCCCCGAGGACCGCCAGCACCACGCCGACGGCCAACGACGCCCACTCGACGCGGAGTCGTGCCCTGAGCCGGTCCGCCGCCGGCGCGAGACGAGGCCGTCCCGAACCCCGGTCGTCCCCGACGAGCGCCCGCACCCGCCTGACCTCCCGGTGTCCGCCGCCCAGCACCCAGGCCGCCGACCCCAGACAGGCCACCGCGGCGCCCACCGTCGTCCCGGTCACCCCGCTCATGCGCCGACCGCCTCTCGCCCTGCCCGGACCTCCTCGTCCCGCGCGGCGCGCAGCAGATGCCGCAGGCGCGGCCAGGCAGGCTCGGCGACGAAGGTCTCCGGTCCCCACCGCAGCGCCGGGGCCGTCCGCACCAGTCCCGAGGGGTCGCGCTCCAGGACGTGCACCTCGGCGATCCGCCGCCTGCCGCTGCGGTCCCGCACCAGGTGCAGCACCACCGACAGCGCGGCAGCGAGCTGGCTGTGGAGGGCGAACCGGTCGAGGCCCGCCGCGGTGCCGAGCGCCTCCAGCCGGGCGGGGACGTCGCTCGCGGCGTTGGCGTGCACCGTGCCGGAGCCGCCCTCATGTCCCGTGTTGAGCGCGGCGAGCAGATGCACCACCTCGGGTCCGCGGACCTCGCCCACGACGAGCCGGTCCGGCCTCATCCGCAGGGCCTGGCGCACCAGGTCCTCCAGGGTCACCAGTCCCGCGCCCTCCTGGTTGGCGGGCCGGGTCTCCAGCCGCACGACATGGGGATGGTCGGGTCGCAGCTCGGCGGAGTCCTCCGCCAGCACGATCCGCTCGTCCGGCCCCACCAGCCCCAGCAGGGCGCTGAGCAGGGTGGTCTTGCCCGTGCCCGTGCCGCCGCTGACCAGGAAGGACAGCCGGGCGTCCATCAGCGCCCGCAGCACCTGGTCCCCTCCCGGCGGCACCGTCCCGGCGGCCACCAGTTCGTCGAGGGTGAAAGCGCGTGGCCGTACGACCCGCAGGGACAGGCAGGTACCGCCCACCGCGACGGGGGGCAGCACCGCGTGCAGCCGGGTCCCGTCGGGAAGCCGGGCGTCCACCCAGGGCCGCGCGTCGTCCAGGCGCCGGCCGGCCACCGCGGCGAGCCGCTGCGCCAGGCGCCGCACGGACGGCTCGTCCGGGAAGGAGACCGAGGTGAGCATCAGGCCCCCGCCGCGGTCCACCCAGACGCGGTCCGGCGCGGACACCAGCACGTCGGTCACGGCCGGGTCGGACAGCAGCCGCTCCAGCGGTCCGCTGCCGACCAGCTCGCATCGCAACTGCTCGGCCGCGCCGAGCACTTCCGCGTCACCTAGCACCCGGCCCTGTTCACGCAGGGCCTGCGCCACCCGCGCGGGCGTCGCCTCGGCGCCGCTCTCGGCCAGCCACCGCCGCACCCCGTCGAGCAGTCCGGGAGGGATCGCCGCCCCGGTCGTCCCCGTCCCGCTCATGCCGCCCTCACCTCCCCCAGTGCGCGCTCCCAGAACTCCCGGCAGAAACGGGCCAGCGGGCCCCGTCCGGTCACCCCGGGCGGCCGTCCCGTGCCGTACCCGCGCTGAAGGGCCGGTTCGACGGGCACGTCACCGACGAGGGGCAGGCCGAGCAGCCGGGCCACCTCGCGGTCGTCCAGGCCGGGTGCGTACGGCCCCCGGACTGCGACGCGCAGGTCGCGCAGGACCATGCCGACGGCGGAGGCGACGCGGCCGGCCGCCGCGACGGCGCGCAGTTCGGCCGGGACCACGAGAAGCGCCAGGTCGAGCTGGGCGAGGACCTCGGCGACGCCCTCGTCGACGCGGCGCGGCAGGTCGACGACGACGGTTCCGCCGCCGCGCCGGGCGGCGGCGAGGACCGCGCGCACGGCCCGGGGCGGCACCGAGAGGCAGTCGCCGCGGTCCCAGCTGAGCACCCTCAGCGAGTGCAGCTCGGGCAGCGACTCCTCCAGCGCGCCGCCGCCGACCCGGCCGTGCGACGACGCGAAGGCGGGCCAGCGCAGCCCTTTCGCCGTCTCGCCGCCGAGCGCCACGTCCAGTCCGCCGCCCAGCGGGTCGGCGTCCACCAGCAGGGTGCGCAGCCCCTCGCGGGCGGAGGTGACGGCGAGGGCGCACGCCAGGGTGGACGCGCCCGCGCCGCCCCGGCCGCCGATGACGCCGACGGTCAGCGCGGGCCGTCCGACGCCTTCGGCGACGTCGGCGATGCGGTCGACGAGCCACTGCTCGCCGTCGGGCAGCATCAGCACGTGGTCGGCGCCGATCTCGACGGCACGCCGCCACACACCCGGGTCGTCCTGGTCGCGGCCGACCAGCACCACCCCCTGTCTGCGCGGCGCGCCGCGGGCCCGCCGGGCGGCGTCGTCACCGACGAGGACCAGGGGCGCGGCCTCCCAGCTTCCGCGCGGCCCGGGCAGCCCGTGGTGGACCTCCGGGGTGGCGCCGGCGGCCGCGCAAAGGCGCAGCAGGTCGTCGAGGAGACCCGTGTCCTCGGTGACGATCAGCGGTGCGCCCGGACGGTTTCCTCCGGGCGGTGGGTCGTGTGTGACGGTTCCGGTCATGTCGTCCCCAGTGCTCCCTACCTCGCGCGGCCCTCGGGCCTCGCCGGTTCCAGGTGTGGGGGGACCGCGATGCGGTCCCCGCGGACCGGCCGGAGGAGACCGGCCGGACGCGTCCCGGCCGAGCGGAAGCGGATGTGCACTCGCGGCGATCGGGACGCGTGGGAATGACAGTGCAGCGGTCCCGGAAATCGTGGGGATCTTGGTGGAAAACTGTGGACAGGGCGATGGCTGTGAATATCGCGGTCACCCATACCGGTGAGACCGCCATTGCTTCCGTGCGACAACCGCGGAGCAGCGGACCGCTAACCGCAGAGCATCCCCACCGTTACTCTTCGTAATCAATCGCGCACATGACAATCAATTCCTCATGCGGACCCGCACGGGAGGAAGAAGGGGAGAAAGCAGCGGAAAATGCGTCCGGACATGCGACGACCCCCGCCGGGGGGGAGAGCGGGGGTCGTCCCCACGGCCGACTCGGGGGGGGAGGAGTCGGACCGGGTTAGCACGGTCGCGAACGATCCGTGACTTCCATGGTGTACCCGAGGGCCCTCTCAGGCAAACCCACGCGCCACACACTACGCCGAATGGGCTGCGCCTATGCTCAGGGGCGTGGAAAACCACTTGTCGCCCCGCACAGCCGCCTTCTTCGACCTGGACAAGACGGTCATTGCGAAGTCGAGCACACTCACCTTCAGCAAGTCCTTCTACCAAGGCGGACTGATCAACCGCAGGGCCGTCCTGCGGACCGCGTACTCCCAGTTCGTGTTCCTCGCCGGCGGCGCGGATCACGACCAGATGGAACGGATGCGGAAGTACCTGTCCGCCCTGTGCCGCGGGTGGAACGTCGAGCAGGTCAAGGAGATCGTCGCCGAGACCCTGCACGACCTGATCGACCCGATCATCTACGACGAGGCCGCCACCCTCATCGAGGAGCACCACACCGCCGGCCGTGACGTGGTGATCGTGTCCACCTCGGGCGCCGAGGTGGTGGAGCCGATCGGCGAGCTGCTGGGCGCCGACCGGGTCGTGGCCACGCGCATGGTGGTGGGCGACGACGGCTGCTTCACCGGCGAGGTCGAGTACTACGCGTACGGCCCGACGAAGGCGGAGGCGGTGCGGGAGCTGGCCGCGTCCGAGGGCTACGACCTGTCCCGCTGCTACGCCTACAGCGACTCGGTGACCGACATCCCGATGCTGGAGGCCGTCGGGCATCCGCACGCCGTGAACCCGGACCGCGCGCTGCGCCGGGAAGCGCTGGTGCGCGAGTGGCCGATCCTCGATTTCCACCGTCCGGTGCGGCTGAAGCAGCGCTTTCCGGCGTTCTCCGTTCCGCCTCGTCCCGCTCTTGTAGCGGCGGCCGCGATAGGCGCGGCGGCGGCCACCGCGGGCCTCGTCTGGTACGCGAGCCGGCGCCGCTCGACCGTTGCCTGAACGTACTTTTTCTTCGCCGCGCGTCCCCGTTCCGGGACGCGTTCGCCATTTCGACGTCCGTTTACTGCTTGTTTGCGCCCAAAAGTAAAGGAACGCGGCCAGGACTTCCCCTCTCCGGGAAGCCGGAGTACAAAGGACTCGACGGCCCGCGAGACCAAGGACGTCCGAGAGGACGACCTCCAGAACGCTTCAGGCCCCACGGACCGCGCATGGAAACCGCGCACCCACGCGACGTCGACCCGTCGATTACGGGCCAGCCGCACCAGGCCGGGCAAAGTCCCCGGCCTGATGGGTACGTATCGAGGACGCTTGGTAACGCGGTGGACATGCCAGCGGCGGTACGAGCATTCGTACCGCCGCATTCTCGCGCGGAGCCCTTCGCCCCGCCCGCGTCACCCTCCGCCCGGATGCTGGGCCCCTCCGCCCGGTCCCGTGACCCTTCGGCCGCTCAGGCGGCTCCGCGCTGCAGCGCCTCGCACACCGCCGTGGACTCGCGCGCGCCCAGCGCCACGGCCCGCCCGCAGTGGGCGATCCAGGCGGCCATGCCCTCCGCGGTGCCGGACAGGTAACCCCGCAGCGCCTCCTGGTAGGCGTCCTGGCCCAGCTCGGCGTGGCCGACCTCGGCGGGGCACACCGACTTGGGGTCGAGGCCGCTGCCGACCAGGACGATCCGCTCGGCCGTGCGCGCGACCAGACCGTTGTGGGACGTGAAGGGACGCAGCGCGAGCAGCTCGCCGTGCACCACGGCGGCCGTCACCAGCGCCGGCGCGGAACCGCCCGCGATGACGATCTCGGCCAGGCCCTCCAGGCGGCCGTGCATCTCGTCGGCGTCCGGCAGGGGCAGGTCGGTCAAGGGCTCGTCGACCGGCTCGCCCACCCGGCGGGGCCGGCCCACGTGCTCGGCCTTGTCGGCGGCGGCGACCAGGTGCAGCCGCGCCAGCACCCGCAGCGGCGACTGCCGCCAGATCGACAGCAGCTGCCCCGCCTCGGCCGTCAGCCGCAGCGCGGCGCCCACGGTGCGCGCACCGTCGTCGCCGCTGAAGTCGCTGCGCCGCCGCACCTCCTCCAGGGCCCAGTCCGCACCGGACAGCGCCGCCGAACCCCGGGCGCCGCGCAGGGCCGCCTCGGAGGTGATCTCGTTGCTGCGCCGCCGCATGACCCTGTGCCCGTAGACCCGGTCCACGGCCTTGCGTACGGACTCCACGGAGTCGGCCACACCGGGCAGGTTGCCCAGGGCCGCGAGGGGATCGGCGGTCGCGCCCGTCGTACTCATGAGTACGACCCTACGCACCCCGGACGCCCGCCCCACGATGGAGTGGTCTTCTTCACGCCCCGCTGTGACGTACAGCTATCGAGGCACTACGCTTCGTGAACATGAAAATTGCTTTCGTTGGGAAGGGCGGGAGCGGAAAGACGACCCTGTCCTCCCTGTTCATCCGTCATCTCGCGGCCGAGGGCGCCCCGGTCGTCGCCGTGGACGCCGACATCAACCAGCACCTCGGGGCCGCGCTGGGCCTGGACGAGTCCGAGGCCGCCGCCCTCCCCCCGATGGGCGAGCACCTCCGGCTGATCAAGGACCACCTGCGCGGCAGCAACCCGCGCATCGCGTCCGCCGACACGATGATCAAGACGACCCCGCCCGGCGAGGGCTCCCGGCTGCTGCGGGTCCAGGAGGACAACCCGGTCTACGACGCCTGCGCGCGTCCGGTGGCCCTGGACGGCGGCGCCGTCCGCCTGATGGTCACGGGCCCCTTCACCGACGCCGACCTCGGGGTCGCCTGCTACCACTCCAAGACCGGGGCGGTGGAGCTCTGCCTGAACCACCTGGTGGACGGCCCCGGCGAGTACGTCGTGGTCGACATGACGGCCGGCTCGGACTCCTTCGCGTCCGGCATGTTCACCCGCTTCGACATGACGTTCCTCGTCGCCGAGCCGACCCGGAAGGGCGTCTCCGTCTACCGCCAGTACAAGGAGTACGCCCGCGACTTCGGCGTGGCCCTGAGGGTCGTCGGCAACAAGGTGCAGGGCCCGGACGACCTCGACTTCCTGCGCGCGGAAGTGGGGGACGACCTGCTGGTGACCGTGGGCCACTCGGACTGGGTGCGGGCCATGGAGAAGGGTCGCCCGCCGCGGTTCGCCGCGCTGGAGGAGTCCAACCGGCTCGCCCTGCGCACCCTGCGCGAGGCGGCCGACGCGACGTACCAGCGGCGGGACTGGGAGCGGTACACGCGCCAGATGGTGCACTTCCATCTCAAGAACGCCCAGTCGTGGGGCAACGAGCGCACCGGGGCCGACCTGGCGGCGCAGGTCGACCCCGGTTTCGTGCTCGGCGAGAGCGTCACCGCCGGGGCCTGAGCCTCACTCCTTCGGCGCGGGAGAACCCGGCGCGCCCTTGGGGGCCGGGGCGGGGCCGGAGGCCAGGAAGGCCTTCCAGCCCTTCTTCGGGGCCTCGCCGACACCCAGCGAGCGCAGCTTCTCCAGGGTCGCCGGGTCCTGCGCGTCCAGCCAGTCCACCAGTTGGCGGAAGGAGACGCACCGCACGTCGGACTTGGTGCACACCGTCTCGATGACCTCCTCGACGGCCCGCATGTACGTGCCGCCGTTCCAGGACTCGAAGTGGTTGCCGATGATCAGGGGCGCCCTGTTGCCGTTGTAGGCGCGCTCGAAGCCCTGGAGCAGGCCGTCCCGCATCTGGTCGCCCCACATCTCGTGCTTGGAGGGGTCGCCCTGGGTGGTGGTGCCGGACTGGTTGACCATGAAGTTGTAGTCCATGGTGAGCTGCTCGAAGGAGTGCCCGGGGAAGGGCACGAGCTGCATCGACACGTCCCACAGCCCGGACTTCTTCTTGGGCCAGACCTGGTTGTTGACACCGCTGGTGTCGTAGCGGAAGCCCAGGTCCCGGGCGGCCTTCATGAAGTTCTCCTGCCCTTCCAGGCAGGGCGTACGGGCCCCGATGAGCTCCTTGTCGTAGTCGAAGGGCAGCGGGGCCTCGTTCTTCATGGCGGCGTTGGTCTTCCAGGTCTTCACGAACTGCTTGGCCTGGGCGATCTCCTCCTTCCACTCCTCCACCGACCACTCGCCGACCCCGCCGTCGCCGCCGCAGAAGTGGCCGTTGAAGTGCGTGCCGATCTCGTTGCCCTCGAGCCAGGCCAGCCGCAGCTGCTTCACGGTGTCGGCGATGCCCTGCTGGTCGTTGAAGCCGATGTCGGAGCGGCCCGGCGAGTGCTGCGGCGGGTTGTACAGGTCGCGCTTCTCCTCGGGCAGGAGGTACACGCCGCTGAGGAAGTACGTCATGGTCGCGTCGTTCTCCTTGGCGACCTTGCGGAAGTGGGAGAACAGCTTCTGGCTGTCCTCGCCCGCGCCGTCCCAGGAGAACACCACGAACTGCGGCGGCTTCTCGCCGGGCTTCATCCGCTCCGGCTTCGGCAGATGCGGCTGGGCGCCGGTGTAGGCGGTCGAGCCGTCGCCGATCAGCCGGACGACGTTCCTGGGGGCGGGGGCCGGCTGAGCCTTCTCCTGTTCCGGCCCGCCCTGCCCGCCTCCGCCGCCGGTTCCGCAGCCGGCGAGCGTGGCGAGGCAGACCGCGGTGATCACGGCGCCCGTGGCGTTCCTGTGGGTGGCGGCCATTCGCCCACCTTCTTCCTTCTCTCGGGCCGAGCTCGATGAGGCGTTGCGTGGTGCCGGGCCGGTCCATGCCGACCGCGCCGTCAACGTCGCACGGAAAGAAGAAGTGAATTAATACGACAAGCCGATGAAATAGCCACTTCACCCCTCAGAGTGACGCCTGCCGCCATTTGCCCGGAAAGTCTATGCCGGTCCTTTACTCGCAATTACGATCTGTTTACTGAGAGTCATCTCATCCCGCCGTTCTGGGGCCGTGCCCCACGGCCGCGACCGCTCCGCCCGAGCGGCCCCCCACCGTCACGCGACCGCGCAGACCCGAAGGAGACGGGAGTCCATGTCAGCCTGCGTTCCCGCCGGCGCCACCGAATCGGCGCACACCGAGCGAGCCCATCCCCCGCACAGCCCGCCGCCCGGCCGTCGTCGCCGCTTCCGCGTCGCGGGCGCCGACCTCTCGGCCGCCGTGGCGGTCTTCCTCATCGCCCTTCCCCTGTCCCTCGGCATCGCCCTCGCCACCGGCGCGCCCCTCCAGGCCGGCCTGGTCGCCGCGGCCGTGGGCGGGCTCGTCGCCGGACGGCTCGGCGGCTCCCCGCTCCAGGTGAGCGGCCCGGCGGCGGGACTCACGGTCGTCACCGCCGACCTCATCCACCAGTACGGCTGGCGCACCACCTGTGCCGTCACCGTCCTCGCCGGCCTCGCCCAGCTCGGCCTCGGCTGCCTGCGTGTGGCACGCGCAGCCCTCGCCGTGAGCCCCGCGATCGTGCACGGCATGCTGGCAGGAATCGGCGTCACCATCGCCGTCGCCCAGGCGCACATCGTCCTCGGGGGCGAGCCGCAGAGCTCCGTGCCCGACAATCTGCGCGCCCTGCCCACACAGTTGGCGCGTCTCGACCCCGCCGCTCTCGCGGTGAGTGTGCTGACGCTGGCCGTCCTGCTGCTCTGGCCCCGGCTGCCCGGACGCGCCGGACACCTGCTGCGCCGGATGCCCGCCGCACTGGTCGCCGTCACGGGAGCCACCGCGGCCGCCGCGGCGGCCGGCCTGGTGCTGCCCGCGGTGGACCTGCCGTCGTGGCACAGCCACGCGCTGGCCGGGCTGCCCGACGGCCCGGTGCTCGGTCTCGTCGCGGCCGTGCTCACCACCACCCTGGTGTGCAGCGTGCAGTCGCTGCTCGGCGCGACGGCCGTGGACAAGCTGGCCGCCGCCCGCCCCGGCGCACCGAGCCCTGTCCGCTCCGATCTGGACCGGGAGCTGCTCGGCCAGGGCGCGGCCAACGTGGTCTCCGGCACGCTCGGCGGTCTGCCCGTCGCCGGCGTCGCCGTCCGCAGCACGGCGAACGTCCACGCGGGCGCCGTCAGCCGGAACGCCACGATCATCCACGGCGTCCTGGTGGTGGCGGCCGCGCTGCTGCTGGTCCCGCTGCTGGAGCTGATCCCGCTCGCCGCGCTCGCCGCGCTCGTCATGGCCGTCGGTCTGCGCATGGTGTCCCTGCACCACATCCGCACGGTGACGCGCCACCGCGAGGTCCTGGTCTACGCCGTCACCGCCCTCGGGGTGATCTCGCTCGGAGTGCTGGAGGGCGTGGCGCTCGGCATCGCCGTGGCCGTGGGCGTGGCCCTGCATCGGCTCACCCGGACCCGGATCACCCACGAGGAGGAGAACGGCGTCCATCACGTGCACGTGCGGGGGCAGTTGACGTTCCTCGCGGTGCCGCGGCTCAGCCGGGCGCTGCACCTCGTCCCCCAAGGGGCGGACGTGCTGGTGTCGTTGAACGGGTCCTTCATGGACCACGCCGCGTACGAGACGCTGCAGGACTGGCAGAACACGCACACCGCGCGGGGCGGCTCCGTGGAGATCACCGGGGCGCGCGCGGGGGTGCGGATCGCCGAACCCGGCGCGCTCTCCACCGAACCGGCGCCCGGCGGGGAGTCCGGCACTTCCGGCGACTGCCGCTGCCGCCCCTGGACGGCCTGGCGCAACCACCAGTGCGAGCGGCCCTCCCCCGCCCCTGACACAGAGGACCCCCCGGACACGACGCCCGCATACAGCGAGGCGCACCGGCCCGCAGATCCGGGCGCCCCGGCCCGCGGACGCACCCCGAGCGGCCGCGAGCTGGTGCGCGGACTCAGCACGTTCCAGCGCCGCACGGCGCCCCTGGTGCGCGGTGAGCTGGCCCGGCTGGCGCGGGAGGGGCAGCGGCCGTCGCAGCTGTTCCTGACCTGTGCCGACTCCCGGGTGGTCACCTCGATGATCACCTCCAGCGGTCCCGGCGACCTGTTCGTGGTGCGCAACGTCGGCAATCTGGTGCCGCCGCCGGGCGCGGAGAGCGGCGACGACTCGGTGGCCGCCGCCATCGAGTACGCCGTCGACGTGCTGGCGGTGCGGTCGATCACGGTGTGCGGCCACTCGGGATGCGGCGCCATGCAGGCCCTGCTCGGCTCCCGCCCCGGCTCCCCCGCCGTCACGCCGCTCGGCCGCTGGCTGCGGCACGGCGGGCCGAGCGTGGAACGGCTGCGGGACCCCGGTGCGCCCGCGCCCCGGCTGGCCGGGCGGGACCCCGCCGACGACGTGGAACAGCTCTGCCTGACCAACGTGGTGCAGCAGCTGGAGCATCTCCGCGCCCACGAGGCGGTCGCCCGCGCCCTGGAGCAGGGAAGCCTCGAACTGCACGGGGTGTACTTCCACGTGGGTGAGGCCCAGGCATATCTCCTCGCGGAACAGGAGGAGGACAGGGTCTTCGACCGGGTACGCGAGGTGGACCTGGTGGTGTGACGCGCGTCAGGTGTGAGAGGCGTTACACCACTTGAACCAGGTTGCCCGGCGCCCCGTGGGAAGGGGTGTCGGGCAACCGCACGACACGACCCTCTACAGGTCTAAACCAATTTCCCGTCGACCCTTGTCAGCGTGCCCCCGGGTCTGATGAGCTGTGGCCTGGGACACAACGGACACCCTGGGAAAGGCAGATGCCGTGAGCAATGAAAGCCTGGCCAACCTCCTGAAGGAGGAGCGACGCTTCGCACCCCCCGCCGACCTGGCCGCGAACGCCAACGTCACCGCGGAGGCGTATGAACAGGCCAAGGCTGACAGGCTCGGCTTCTGGGCCGAGCAGGCCCGCCGGCTGACCTGGGCCAAGGAGCCCACCGAGACCCTCGACTGGTCGAACCCGCCGTTCGCCAAGTGGTTCCAGGACGGCGAGCTCAACGTCGCCTACAACTGCGTCGACCGGCACGTCGAGGCCGGGCACGGCGACCGGGTCGCGATCCACTTCGAGGGCGAGCCGGGCGACAGCCGCGCCATCACCTACGCCCAGCTCAAGGACGAGGTCTCCAAGGCCGCCAACGCCCTGCTGGAGCTGGGTGTCCGCAAGGGCGACCGGGTCGCCGTCTACATGCCGATGATCCCGGAGACCGCCGTCGCGATGCTGGCCTGCGCCCGCATCGGCGCCGCGCACTCGGTCGTCTTCGGCGGCTTCTCGGCGGACGCCCTCGCCACCCGCATCCAGGACGCCGACGCACGGGTCGTCATCACGTCCGACGGCGGCTACCGGCGCGGCAAGCCCTCCGCCCTGAAGCCGGCCGTGGACGAGGCCGTCAGCCGCGTGGAGAGCGTGGAGCACGTCCTCGTCGTCCGCCGCACCGGCCAGGACGTCGCCTGGACCGAGGGCCGCGACGTGTGGTGGCACGACGTGGTCGACCGGCAGAGCGCGGAGCACACCCCGGAGGCGTTCGACGCCGAGCACCCTCTGTTCATCCTCTACACCTCGGGCACCACGGGTAAGCCGAAGGGCATCCTGCACACCTCCGGCGGCTACCTGACCCAGACGTCGTACACGCACTGGGCGGTGTTCGACCTCAAGCCGGAGACCGACGTGTACTGGTGCACGGCGGACGTCGGCTGGGTCACCGGGCACTCGTACATCGTCTACGGGCCGCTCGCCAACGGCGCCACGCAGGTCATGTACGAGGGCACGCCCGACACGCCCCACCAGGGCCGCTTCTGGGAGATCGTGCAGAAGTACGGCGTGACGATCCTCTACACGGCGCCCACCGCGATCCGGACGTTCATGAAGTGGGGCGACGACATCCCCGCCAAGTTCGACCTGTCGTCGCTGCGGGTGCTCGGCTCCGTGGGTGAGCCGATCAACCCCGAGGCGTGGATCTGGTACCGCAAGAACATCGGCGCGGACCGCACCCCGGTCGTCGACACCTGGTGGCAGACCGAGACCGGCGGCATGATGATCTCGCCGCTGCCGGGCGTGACCTCCGCCAAGCCGGGCTCCGCCCAGACCCCGCTGCCGGGCATCTCCGCCACGGTCGTGGACGACGAGGCGAACGAGGTGCCCAACGGTGGTGGCGGCTACCTGGTGCTGACCGAGTCGTGGCCGTCGATGCTGCGCACCATCTGGGGCGACGACCAGCGGTTCATCGACACCTACTGGTCGCGCTTCGAGGGCAAGTACTTCGCCGGTGACGGCGCGAAGAAGGACGACGACGGCGACATCTGGCTGCTGGGCCGGGTCGACGACGTGATGCTGGTGTCCGGCCACAACATCTCCACCACGGAGGTCGAGTCCGCGCTGGTCTCCCACCCGTCGGTCGCCGAGGCTGCCGTGGTGGGCGCCGCGGACGAGACGACCGGCCAGGCGATCGTCGCCTTCGTCATCCTGCGCGGCACGGCGGCGGAGAGCGAGGACCTCGTGGGTGAGCTGCGGAACCACGTGGGCGCCACGCTCGGCCCGATCGCCAAGCCGAAGCGGATCCTGCCGGTGGCCGAGCTGCCGAAGACCCGCTCCGGCAAGATCATGCGGCGTCTGCTGCGGGACGTCGCGGAGAACCGCCAGCTCGGGGACGTCACCACGCTGACGGACTCCACGGTCATGGACCTCATCCAGGCGAAGCTTCCGGCTGCGCCGAGCGAGGACTGACCGGCACCCCTGCCCGCACGGGTGCCGGCGGGACAGCCCCAGCCACGCCCGCACCCGTCCGGACCGGTGCACCGCCGCCCGCGCCCCCGCTCGTGGGGGCACGGGCGGCGTCCTGTGTGCCGGGTTCCCGCCCTGTGAGGCAAACCACGCCAAGCCCCTGCGCGGCGGCCGGGCGCGGCTGGGCGGTCCCGTCCGCGGGCGCGATCTCCGCAGGTCAGCAGCCTCGACCCCACCCGTTCCCCTGGCAGGCCCCTAGGCCGCTCCGCGCCCGGGTCGCCGGTGCCGCTGGTGCGGCCCGCGAGCACGTTAGCTACGCTAAAGAACGGTAAAAGTAGTCTCATGGAGCGCCGGGAAGTCTGGTCGGCACACGGTTCGTGCTGCCCGTCCACCAGAGGAAACGCCTGTGAGTGCCCCCACCCCTTCCCCCCGCAAGAGCTTCGGTCGGCTCTCCCTGCCCGAGCGGAACTTCGTCGCGGAGGCCCTGCGCACGGAGACCGTCGGCGGCGTCCTGCTGCTGCTCGCCGCCGTCGCCGCGCTGGTGTGGGCGAACCTGCCCGCGCTGGGTGACAGCTACGAGACCGTCAGCCACTGGCACTTCGGCCCGTCCTCCCTCGGACTGAACCTGTCCGTCGCGCACTGGGCGGCCGACGGTCTGCTCGCGATCTTCTTCTTCGTGGCCGGCGTCGAGCTCAAGCGGGAACTGGTCGCCGGTGACCTGCGCGACCCGAAGGCCGCCGCGCTGCCCGTCGTCGCCGCCCTGTGCGGCATGATCGCGCCCGCGCTGGTCTACACGCTGACGGCCGGTGCGGGCGGCGGCTCCCTCGCCGGCTGGGCCGTGCCCACCGCCACCGACATCGCGTTCGCGCTGGCCGTGCTCGCCGTCATCGGCACCTCGCTGCCCAGCGCGCTGCGCGCCTTCCTGCTCACCCTCGCGGTCGTCGACGACCTGTTCGCGATCCTGATCATCGCGGTCTTCTTCACCGACCAGCTGAACTTCGCCGCGCTGGGCGGCGCGGTCGCGGGCCTGGTCGTCTTCTGGCTGCTGCTGCGCAAGCGGATACGCGGCTGGTACGTGTACGTGCCGCTGGCCCTGGTGATCTGGGGGCTGATGTACAACAGCGGCATCCACGCCACCATCGCCGGTGTCGCCATGGGTCTGATGCTGCGCTGCCACCGCGAGGAGGGCGAGAAGCAGTCCCCCGGCGAGCACATCGAGCACCTGGTCCGGCCGCTGTCGGCGGGTTTCGCCGTCCCGGTGTTCGCGCTGTTCAGCGCCGGTGTCGCGGTCTCCGGTGATGCCCTCGGGGAGGTGTTCACGCAGCCCGAGACGCTCGGCGTCGTCCTCGGCCTGGTCATCGGCAAGACGTTCGGCATCTTCGGCGGCACCTGGCTGACGTCCCGGTTCACCCGCGCCTCGCTCAGCGACGACCTGGCCTGGGCGGACGTGTTCGCAGTGGCCACGCTCGCCGGCATCGGCTTCACCGTGTCGCTGCTCATCGGCGAGCTGGCCTTCGAGGACGACGCGACGATGGCCGGCAGTGTGAAGGCCGCCGTCCTCACCGGCTCACTCCTCGCCACCATCCTGGCGACCGTCCTGCTGAAGATGCGGAACGCCAAGTACCGCAAGCTCGCCGAGGAGGAGGAGCGGGACGAGGACCTCAGCGGTGTGCCGGACGTCTACGAGCAGGACGACCCGGAGTACCACCTCCGAATGGCCGACATCCTGGAGAAGAAGGCCGCCGAGCACCGTCGGCTCGCCCGGGAGAAGGCCGCAGCGCGAGACGCGCTTGCACAAGTGCCGGGCGGGGCAGGCGATCGGCACGACGGTCCGGCATGATCTGACGGGACGGTACAAAAGAACGGGACCGTCCCGCGCAGGCACGACGGACGTACGCGAGGCGTACGGAGAAGAGGGAGACCGCGATGAGCGCACCCGACGGCAGCCCGGTCGGCGCCGAACGCAGCATCGGCCAGCTGTTCGCCACGGCGACGGCGGAGATGTCGGCGCTGGTGCACGACGAGATCGCGCTGGCGAAGGCGCAGCTCAGGCAGGACGTGAAGCGGGGTGCGACGAGCGGCGGCGCGTTCATGGCGGCGGGCGTGCTGCTGTTGTTCTCCCTGCCGATGCTGAACTTCGCGCTCGCCTACGGCATCCGCACCTGGAGCGGCTGGAACATGGCGGTGTGCTTCCTGCTGTCCTTCGCGGCGAACTGCCTGATCGCCGGCCTCCTCGCCCTCATCGGCGTCGTCTTCGCGAAGAAGGCCAAGAAGGGCCGCGGCCCGCAGAAGGTCGCCGCCTCGGTGAAGGAGTCGGCCGGCGTGCTGCAGAAGGCCAAGCCGCACCCGCGTCCGGCCCTCCCCGGGCACCGTGGCCCCGAGGCCATCGAGGCTGTGGCACGCTCGACCTCATGACGGACCCCGCCACTCCTTCGGCGCAACCTGCCTCGGTCGTACGCCTGGACCTCCCGGACGCCCCGGGACTCGTCCACCGGGACGTCGCCGCCAACGGCGCGCGCTTCCACATCGCGGAGCTGGGCGACGGCCCGCTGGTGCTGCTGCTGCACGGCTTCCCCCAGTTCTGGTGGACCTGGCGGCACCAGCTCACGGCGCTCGCCGACGCCGGGTTCCGGGCCGTCGCCATGGACCTGCGGGGCGTCGGCGGCAGCGACCGCACCCCGCGCGGGTACGACCCGGCCAACCTGGCGCTGGACGTCACCGGCGTGATCCGCTCCCTGGGCGAGCCGGACGCCGCGCTCGTCGGCCACGACCTGGGCGGCTACCTCGCCTGGACGGCCGCGGCGATGCGCCCCAAGCTCGTCCGGCGGCTCGCGGTGTCCTCGATGCCGCACCCGCGGCGCTGGCGCTCCTCGATGCTGGCCGACGCCCGGCAGACGGCTGCCCAGTCGCACATCTGGGGCTTCCAGCGGCCCTGGATCCCGGAGCGCCGGCTCACCGCGGACGACGGGGCGATGGTGGCGCGGCTCATCCAGGAGTGGTCGGGGCCGCAGCCGCCCGACGAGAAGGTACTGGAGACCTACCGGCAGGCCATGTGCATCCCGTCCACGGCGCACTGCTCGATCGAGCCGTACCGGTGGATGGTGCGGTCGCTGGCCCGCCCGGACGGCATCCAGTTCAACCGCAGGATGAAGCGCCCGGTGCGGGTGCCGACGCTGCATCTGCACGGCTCGCTGGACCCGGTGGTGCGCACACGCAGCGCGGCGGGCTCGGGGCAGTACGTCGAAGCCCCGTACCGCTGGCGGCTGTTCGACGGACTCGGGCACTTCCCGCACGAGGAGGACCCGGTGGCCTTCTCGACCGAGCTGATCAACTGGTTGAAGGATCCCGAGCCGGACCGCTGAAGAGTCGACCGGTCATACGAACGCCAATTGCCTGGCGCATAGGCCAATTGGCGGCCCCTCAGGCGGTTATGGACCTTGGGGCGGGGGCACACGTCCGGGTATGGGCTGGACGCACGACTACAGTGACGCAAGCCGCAATCGCCGCTCGGCGAGCGGTGTGGGCTCCCACCAGCGAGGCGGTGCACCACAGATGGCAGCTACGGATCTCAGGGTCGGCATCCCGCGCATTCTCCGCCGCCGTGCGCGCTGGGTATCGGTCCGGCTCCGTCACCCGCGGGGCTGACGGTCCGTCCGGCTGTTCCTGACGTCCCGGCAGCTCCCGCTCCGGTTCCCGCTCAGAGCGCGCACTTGTCGCTGTCCACCTCCTGGGCGGCGCTGCGGCCCCTGGCGATGTCCTCGCGGATCTCGTCCACGGTCAGCGCGTATCCCGTCTGGGCGTCGTCCAGCGACTTCGCGAAGATGACGCCGTAGACCTCCCCCTCGGGGGTGAGGAGCGGGCCGCCGGAGTTGCCCTGACGGACCGTCGCGAACAGCGAGTACACGTCGCGGCGCACCGTGCCGCGGTGGTAGATGTCGGGGCCGTTGGCCGTGATGCGCCCCCGCAGCCTCGCCGCGCGGACGTCGTACGCGCCGTTCTCCGGGAAGCCGGCGACGATCGCGCCGTCCCCGCTGCTCGCGTCCTCGGTGGCGAACCGCAGCGCGGGCGCGTCCATGTCGGGCACGTCGAGCACGGCGATGTCGCGCTTCCAGTCGTACAGGACGACCGTGGCGTCGTACATGCGGCCCTCGCCGCCTATCTGCACGACGGGCTCGTCGACGCCGCCCACCACATGGGCGTTGGTCATGACGCGCCGGTCGTCGAATACGAAGCCGGTGCCCTCCAGCACCTTGCCGCAGCTCGTCGCCGTGCCCGTCACCTTGACGATGGAGCGCTGCGCGCGGGCGGCGACGCGGCTGCCCGCGAGCGCCGGGTCGGGCGGACGGACGTCCGTGATGGGCTCGTTGGCGAACGGGCTGAAGACCTGCGGGAAGCCGTTCTGCGCGAGGACGGACGAGAAGTCGGCGAACCAGATGTCCGCCTGGTCCGGCAGCGCCCGGGAGACGCCGAGCAGCACCTTGGAGCCGCGCACCTCCTTGCCGAGCGTCGGCAGCGTCGTCCCGGCGAGGGCGGAGCCGATCAGCCAGGCGACCAGGAGCATCGCGACGACGTTGACGAGGGCCCCGCCGGTGGCGTCGAGGGCGCGGGCCGGGGACCAGGTGATGTACCGGCGGAGCTTGTTGCCCAGATGGGTGGTCAGGGCCTGGCCGACGGAGGCGCACACTATGACGACCACGACCGCCACGACGGCGGCGGTGGTACCCACTTCGGAGTTGTCCGTCATCGCGTCCCAGATGACGGGCAGCGTGTAGACGGCGATCAGACCGCCCCCGAGGAATCCGATCACCGACAGGATGCCGACGACGAAGCCCTGTCGATATCCGACCACGGCGAACCACACGGCTGCCACCAGCAGCAGGATGTCCAGCACGTTCACCGATTCAAGCCTCGCCTCGTCCTACGCAGCACGGCGCCCACCCTGTCACGCCCTCCAGTCCAGCGGGACCCGCTTGTCCCGATCCCAGGGGCGCTCCCAGCCCGCGAAGTGCAGCAACCGGTCGATGACCCCCGCGGTGAACCCCCACACGAGGGCCGATTCGACCAGGAACGCGGGTCCGCGGAAACCGCTGGGATGGATCGCGGTCGCACGGTTGTCCGGGTGGGTGAGATCGGCCACGGGCACGGTGAACACCCGCGCCGTCTCGTTCGGATCGACGACGCCGACCGGGGTGGGCTCGCGCCACCAGCCGAGCACGGGCGTCACGACGAAGCCGCTGACGGGGATGTAGAGCCTCGGCAGCACGCCGAAGAGCTGCACGCCGGACGGGTCGAGCCCGGTCTCCTCCTCGGCCTCACGCAGCGCGGCCCGCAGTGGTCCCTCGCCCTGCGGGTCGCCGTCCTCGGGGTCGAGGGCCCCGCCCGGGAAGGACGGCTGCCCGGCGTGCGAGCGCAGCGAACTGGCCCGCTCCATGAGCAGCAGCTGGGGCCCGCGCTCGTCCTCACCGAAGAGGATCAGGACGGCGGACTGCCGCCCCGAGCCGTCCTTCGGCGGCAGGAAGCGGCTCAGCTGTGTGGGCCGGACCGTCTCGGCGGCGCGGACCACCGGGTCCAGCCACGCGGGCAGCCCGTCCCTGCTGAGGGCCACCGGGCCTCCCTGCGTCCCGCTCGCTCGCGTCATGCCCACCCCCGTCGTCCGGCCCCGTCCCACGCGTCCGACGCGCGACGCTCCCGAGCCCCGTCCCACGCGTCCAACGCGCGACGCTCCCGAGATCGTTCCGCGGCACGCGAGGGCGTCCGGCCTGCCCTCATCCGGCCCCCAGCGGCGGGGCCGGCCTGCCGCCGGCGTCCAGGTACGCCTGCGGGGGTTTCAGCCGCTGGCCCGGCTGCCCGGCCTTCTCGTACTTCAGCAGCTTCTTCGCCTTCTCCGGGTCCGTCTCGCCCTCGCCGTACGCCGGGCAGAGCGGGGCGATCGGACAGGCGCCGCAGGCGGGCTTGCGGGCGTGGCAGATACGGCGCCCGTGCCAGATGACGTGGTGGGACAGGTCGGTCCAGTCGCTCTTCGGGAACAGTGCGCCGACCGCCGCCTCGATCTTGTCCGGGTCGGTCTCGTCGGTCCACTTCCAGCGGCGTACCAGGCGCTGGAAGTGGGTGTCGACCGTGATGCCGGGGCGGCCGAAGGCGTTGCCGAGCACGACGAACGCGGTCTTGCGGCCCACGCCGGGCAGCTTGACCAGGTCCTCCAGCCGGCCCGGCACCTCCCCGCCGAACTGCTCCACCAACGCCTTGGACAGCCCGATGACCGACTTGGTCTTGGCGCGGAAGAAGCCGGTGGGGCGGAGGATCTCCTCCACCTCCTCCGGGTTGGCCGCCGCCAGGTCCTCGGGAGTGGGGTACTTCGCGAACAGCGCCGGGGTCGTCTGATTGACGCGCAGGTCGGTGGTCTGGGCCGACAGCACGGTGGCGACGACGAGTTGGAAGGGGTTCTCGAAATCCAGCTCGGGGTGGGCGTACGGGTACACCTCGGCGAGCTCGCGGTTGATGCGGCGGGCCCGCCGCACCAGCGCCGTACGGGACTCGCCCTGCGGGTGCGCGGCGACCGTCCTGGCCGGGGCGGCCGGGACGGAGGCGGTCGCCTTCTTGGGAGCGACGACCTGCTTCCTGGGGGCGGGGGCCTTCTTCAGAGCGGCGGAGGACTTGGCGGGGGCGGTCTTCTTGTGAGCGGCGGGGGCGGCCTTCCCGGCGGACGCCTTCTTCGCGGCGGGCTTCCGAGCGGGAGCGGCTTCCTTGGCGGAGGCCTTCTTCGCCGTGGCCTTCTTCGCCGTGGCCTTCTTCGCAGGGGCCTTCTCAGCCGGGGCCTTCTTCGTGGAAGCCCTCCGTGCAGGAGGCTTCCGCGCAGGTGCGGCCTTCTTCGCGGAGGCGGAACCCCCGGCGGCAGCCGTCTCCGCGGCTTTCGCCGTCTTCCTACCGCCATCGGAGACCTGTTCGCCCACAGCGGAATCGCGTTCTGCACTCACCCGCGCAGCCCCCTCGGCCTGTGCTCTCACCGGCGATTTGGACACCCGGCCAGCCTACGACCCGGCACGGACATCCGCCCCGGACCCAGAAGATCGGCGTCCAATTGGACCCCTGCCGCATACCCCGGGCGACCCGTGCGGCATCCTTGTGACAGATCACACTGTTTGGACGGTCCGGCAAAATGGGAACCACGGTCCCCTGGCACGCAGGGGAACCAAGATCCCCTGAGCAGGTCGAATAGGAGAGAACTCGTGGACGACGTTCTGCGGCGGAACCCGCTTTTCGCGGCGCTCGATGACGAGCAGGCCGCGGAGCTTCGCGCCTCCATGAGTGAGGTGACCCTGGCACGGGGCGACTCACTGTTCCACGAGGGAGACCCGGGCGACCGCCTGTACGTGGTCACCGAGGGCAAGGTGAAGCTGCACCGCACCTCCCCCGACGGCCGCGAGAACATGCTCGCCGTGGTCGGCCCGGGCGAGCTGATCGGTGAACTGTCCCTCTTCGACCCGGGCCCGCGCACGGCGACCGCCACGGCGCTCACCGAGGTGAAGCTGCTGGGCCTGGGCCACGGCGACCTCACGCCCTGGCTGAGCGCCCGCCCCGAGGTGGCCACGGCGCTGCTGCGCGCCGTCGCCCGCCGGCTGCGCAAGACCAACGACGCCATGTCCGACCTGGTCTTCTCCGACGTCCCGGGCCGTGTCGCGCGCGCCCTGCTGGACCTCTCCCGCCGCTTCGGCGTGCAGTCGGAGGAAGGCATCCACGTGGTGCACGACCTCACGCAGGAGGAGCTGGCCCAGCTGGTCGGCGCGTCCCGCGAGACGGTCAACAAGGCCCTGGCGGACTTCGCCCAGCGCGGCTGGCTTCGGCTCGAGGCCCGCGCGGTGATCCTGCTCGACGTGGAGCGGCTCGCCAAGCGCTCCCGCTGACGCGGCACCCGGCTTTTCCGCGCCCCCACGGCCCACCCCGGCCGTGGGGGCGCTGGCGTGCCACCAAGCGGGCGTGCCGCCAAGCAGGCGTCCCACCACGCGGGCGTGCCGTCAGATGATGCCGTGCTCCTTCAGGTACTCAAGCTGGGCCCGTACGGAGAGTTCCGCGGCCGGCCAGAGGGAGCGGTCGACGTCGGCGTAGACGTGGGCGACGACCTCGGGGGGAGTGCGGTGGCCGTCCTCGACGGCCGTCTCCACCTGGGCGAGCCGGTGGGCGCGGTGAGCGAGGTAGTACTCGACGGCGCCCTGGGCGTCGTCCAGCACCGGCCCGTGTCCCGGCAGCACCGTGTGGACGCCGTCGTCGACGGTGAGGGACCTGAGCCGGCGCAGGGTGTCCAGGTAGTCGCCGAGGCGGCCGTCGGGGTGGGCCACGACGGTCGTACCGCGTCCCAGCACGGTGTCGCCGGTCAGGATCGCCTGGTCCGCCGGCAGGTGGAAGCACAGGGAGTCGGCGGTGTGGCCCGGGGCCGGCACGACGCGCAGCTCCAGGCCGCCCACGGTGACGACGTCCCCGGCGGCCAGGCCCTCGTCGCCGAGGCGCAGCGCCGGGTCCAGGGCGCGCACCTTCGTGCCGGTCAGCTCGGCGAAACGGGCGGCGCCCTCGGCGTGGTCGGGGTGACCGTGCGTCAGCAGGGTGAGGGCGACCCGCTTGCCGGCCTGCTCGACGGTGCCGACGACGTGCCGCAGGTGCCCGTCGTCCAGCGGCCCCGGGTCGACGACGACGGCGAGGTCGGAGTCCGGCTCGGACAGGATCCAGGTGTTCGTGCCGTCCAGCGTCATCGCCGAGGGGTTCGGGGCGAGCACGTTGACGGCCCGCGCGGTCGCGGGACCGGAGAGGACCCCGCCGCGCGGCTGGCCGGGAAGGGCGGTGGCATCCGTCATGAGGGGGCTCCCCCGGTCGGGATGTGCTTGGTGAACTCGTCGTGCCCGGGCCAGGAGAGGACGATCTCGCCGTCCACCAGGCGCGCGGAGGCCAGCACCGGCGTGAGATCCCGCGCGGGCGCCGCGTCGAGCGCCTCCGCGGCCGTGCCGTACGCCACGAGCTGGCGCAGGGTCGCGATCGTCGGGGGCATCATCAGCAGCTCGCTCCGGTCGTAGCCGTCGGCCGCCTCGCGCGGGGTGATCCACACCGTGCGGTCGGCCTCCGTGGAGGCGTTGCGGGTGCGCTGGCCATCGGGCAGTGCGGCGACGAAGAACCACGTGTCGTAGCGGCGCGGCTCGAACTCGGGGGTGATCCAGCGCGTCCACGCGCCGAGCAGGTCGGAGCGCAGCACCAGGCCGCGGCGGTCGAGGAACTCCGCGAAGGACAGCTCGCGCGCGACGAGCGCGGCGCGGTCCGCCTCCCAGTCCGCGCCGGTGGTGTCGCCGACCACCGCGTCCGGGGCGGGGCCGGCGAGCAGCACGCCGGCCTCCTCGTACGTCTCGCGCACGGCCGCGCAGACGATCGCCTGGGCGCCGGCGCGGTCCACGCCGAGGCGCTCCGCCCACCAGTCGAGCGAGGGTCCGGCCCAACGGACGTGCCGGTCGTCGTCGCGCGGGTCGACGCCGCCGCCGGGGTAGGCGTACGCGCCGCCCGCGAACGCCATGGACGTACGGCGGCGCAGCATGTGCACGGCGGGTCCGTCGCCGGTGTCCTTGAGGAGCATGACGGTGGCCGCGCGCCTGGGCGGGACGGGCGTCAGCTCACCGCTCGCCAGTGCCTTGATCCGCTCGGGCCACTCCGGCGGGTACCACTGCCCGCCAGCCTGCGCATTCGCCATGGCCGGAGGCTATCCCGAGACGCCCGGATGTTCGAGTGCCTCTTGGGACGGAGGGGGTGCCGCCGGTGGCGTGGGGTGGCCCCGGGGCGGGGTCGGGAGCCACTTGCGGCCGGGGCCCACCGGGCGACCGAGGCGGTCGTCACCGGCGCGGGTGGCCCGGGGCGGGGCGGGCAGAGGCGGCCCGGGGGCGGGGCGGGCAGGGCGACCGCCTGGCGGCCGCGGCAGGGAACAGTCGCGACCGGCAGCGGCCCGACGGGCCGGGGGCGTCAGTCGCGGCAGGGGCTAGGGGCCGGGCCCGCGGGAGCGGACACCCTGGGCCGGCGCCCGTGGCCCTCCGGCGGCGGAAACCCCGGGCCGGCAGCGGCCCCGCGGACCGGGGCGTCAGTCGCAGCCGGGGCCAGGGGCCGGGCCCGCGGGAGCGGACACCCTGGGCCGGCGCCCGTGGCCCTCCGGCGGCGGAGACCCCGGGCCGGCGCAACCGGGGCGAACGCCCGGTGGCGGGCCCGGCGCCCCCGCCGGGTCCGTACGTGCCGCGCCCCGGCAGGCGCGGGGCCGGCCGGGGCGGCGTGCGGCGATCAATGGCCGGCCGGGGCAGTGTCGGCGATCGACGGGGCGTGGGCCGGAAGAGATCCGGGGACGTCTGCCCAGGGGGGAGGCGTGGCCCGGAGGAGGTCCGGGGACGCCCGCCCGGAGGGCTAGTCCTCCGTGAGTTCCACCTGCATCTCGACCTCGACCGGCGCGTCCAGCGGCAGGACCGCGACGCCGACCGCGCTGCGGGCGTGCACGCCCTTGTCGCCGAGCACCTCGCCCAGGAGTTCGCTGGCGCCGTTGACGACGGCAGGCTGGCCGGTGAAGTCCGCGGCGGAGGCGACGAAGCCGACGACCTTCACGACGCGCGCGACGCGGTCCAGGTCACCGGCGACCGACTTGACCGCCGCGAGCGCGTTCAGCGCGCAGGTGCGGGCCAGGTCCTTGGCCTCCTCGGGGGTGACCTCCGCGCCGACCTTGCCGGTCACCGGAAGCTTGCCGTCCACCATCGGCAGCTGGCCGGAGGTGAACACGTACCGGCCGGAGACGACGGCGGGCTGGTACGAGGCGAGCGGCGGGACGACCTCGGGCAGGCTCAGGCCCAGCTCGGCCAGCCGGGACTCGACGACGCCGCTCATGCCTGCTTCTCGCGCTTCAGGTAGGCCACCAGCTGCTCGGGGTTGTTCGGCCCGGGCACGACCTGGACGAGCTCCCAGCCGTCCTCGCCCCAGGTGTCAAGAATCTGCTTCGTCGCGTGGACGAGCAGCGGCACAGTCGCGTATTCCCACTTCGTCATGCGGCCGACTCTAGCCGCTGCCCCGTCCGCCTCCCGCGTCGCCGTCACCCCGTCCGGGACGGCACACGGGGGCGGGAACATCACCCGGAGCCGCCGCCACGCGCGGTGAGCATTTAGGCTCGAAGGCGTGAGCAGGCTCCAGGTCGTGAGTGGCAAGGGCGGAACCGGCAAAACCACGGTGGCCGCCGCTCTGGCGCTGGCCCTGGCCGAGGAGGGGAAGCGGACGCTTCTCGTCGAGGTCGAGGGCCGGCAGGGCATCGCGCAGCTCTTCGAGACGCAGGCGCTGCCGTACGAGGAGCGGAAGATCGCCGTCGCTCCCGGGGGCGGGGAGGTGTTCGCCCTCGCCATCGACCCCGAACTGGCCCTTCTGGACTACCTCCAGATGTTCTACAAGCTCGGCAGCGCCGGCCGGGCCCTGCGCAAGCTCGGCGCGATCGACTTCGCCACCACGATCGCCCCCGGCGTGCGGGACGTGCTGCTCACCGGCAAGGCGTGCGAGGCGGTGCGGCGCAAGGACCGCGGCGGCCGGTTCGTCTACGACTACGTCGTGATGGACGCACCGCCGACCGGCCGCATCACCCGCTTCCTCAACGTCAACGACGAGGTGGCCGGGCTCGCCAAGATCGGCCCGATACACAATCAGGCGCAGGCCGTCATGCGCGTGCTGAAGTCGCCGGAGACGGCCGTGCACCTGGTCACCCTGCTGGAGGAGATGCCGGTCCAGGAGACCGCGGACGGCATCGCGGAACTGCGCGCGGCCCGGCTGCCGGTGGGACGGGTCATCGTGAACATGGTTCGGCCGCAGGTGCTGGACGCCGCCGACCTGGAACTCGTCGGGAGCGTCCCCCGTTCCGCCGTGGCGCAGTCGCTGTCCTCGGCCGGGCTCGGCGGCGCGCGGCGCGGCGGGCACGCGGAGCGGCTGGTGGAGCCGCTGCTGGCGCAGGCGGAGGAGTACGCCGAGCGGTACACGCTGGAGACCGAGCAGCGCGCGGTGCTGGCGGAACTCGACGTGCCGCTGCACGAACTGCCGTTGCTGGCCGAGGGAATGGACCTGGCAGGGCTGTACGCGCTGGCGCGCAAGCTGCGCGGGCAGGGCGTGTCATGAGCGGCCGTACGCCCCGCCGGGAGCACGTCCCGGGCGACCCGCACCACCGCATCGGCCCCGCCGTCACGCGCACGAGTCGGATCCACCGGAAGCAGGGGATGTCATGAACCGTCGTCCGGAACCGGCGCAGGACCAGGACCCGGTCCGTGAGCACCTCTCGCCCGCCCGCACGCTGGAGATCGACCCGCTGATCGAGGATCCGGACACCCGGATCGTGGTGTGCTGCGGCTCGGGCGGTGTCGGCAAGACGACCACGGCCGCGGCGCTGGGCCTGCGGGCGGCGGAGCGGGGCCGCAAGGTGGTGGTCCTCACCATCGACCCGGCGCGCCGGCTCGCCCAGTCCATGGGCATCGACTCCCTCGACAACACCCCGCGCCGGGTGAAGGGCATCGACGACTCCGCGGGCGGCGAACTGCACGCGATGATGCTCGACATGAAGCGCACCTTCGACGAGATCGTCGAGGCGCACGCGGACCCCGAGCGGGCCGCCGCGATTCTTGGCAACCCGTTCTACCAGTCGCTCTCCGCGGGCTTCGCCGGCACGCAGGAGTACATGGCGATGGAGAAGCTGGGGCAGCTGCGGGCGCGGGACGAGTGGGACCTGATCGTGGTCGACACCCCGCCGTCGCGTTCCGCGCTGGACTTCCTGGACGCGCCCAAGCGGCTCGGCTCCTTCCTCGACGGCAAGCTGATCCGGGTGCTGCTGGCCCCGGCCAAGGTGGGCGGCCGTGCGGGGATGAAGTTCCTGAACGTCGGGATGTCGATGATGACCGGCGCGCTCGGCAAGGTGCTCGGCGGTCAGCTGCTGCGCGACGTGCAGACGTTCGTGGCGGCGATGGACTCCATGTTCGGCGGGTTCCGGACGCGCGCGGACGCCACGTACAAGCTGCTCCAGGCACCCGGGACGGCGTTCCTGGTGGTCGCGGCGCCCGAGCGGGACGCGCTGCGGGAGGCCGCGTACTTCGTGGAACGGCTGGCCGCGGAGGACATGCCGCTGGCGGGTCTGGTCCTCAACCGGGTGCACGGCAGCGGGGCCGGCCGGCTGTCGGCCGAGCGGGCGCTGGCCGCCGCGGAAAATCTTGACGAGTCCCGCATTGTGGATCAGCCGGACGGGAAAGCTGGACTTCGTAACTCTCCCGACACGTACGGCAGTTCAGAATCACCCGCGCGTAACGACACCGACGGAGGCTCCCCCGCCACCGAGGACGCCGACGGCGCGGCTCCCGAAGACGAACCGACTGCGACGGACGGCGAGCGCTCGGTCGAGCGTCTCACCGCCGGTCTGCTGAGACTGCACGCGGAGCGGATGCAGCTGCTCGCGCGCGAGCGGCGGACGCGTGACCGCTTCACGGCGCTCCACCCCGAGGTGGCGATGACCGAGGTGGCCGCCCTGCCCGGCGACGTCCACGACCTCGCGGGGCTGCGCGACATCGGTGAACGCCTGGCGGCGGGGCGCGCGGAGCTGTCGGGTACGCCCTGAGGGGCGTCCGGCTTCTTCGCGGGCGCGCGATGCGCATACGACCTGCGCGCCGACGTACGCCTCGGGTGTCACCGCACTCGGGCGCGACCGCGCTCGAACCTGGCCGTGAGCACCCTCGCGCCCGCGCACACAGGCGCACCGGGCGCCCCCGCGCACGACGAGGCGCACCGGGACCGGACCACCCATGACCTGCCCACCGCTGAAAGCGAACCGCGTGGGCCCCGGTCGCAGCACCGGGCACGCCGAGGACCCCCCGAGAGCCCTCACCGAGAGCTCAGCTCACTGCGGCGTAGTCCTCGTAGACCTGGTCGTCGTTGAGCGGCACGACGCCCGTGCCACGCTCGTACTCCGAGCGCGCGGTCTCCAGCAGCCGGCGCCAGGACGTCACGGTCGGCCGTCGGCGCAGCAGCGCACGGCGCTCACGCTCCGTCATGCCTCCCCACACGCCGAACTCGACGCGGTTGTCGAGCGCGTCTGCCAGGCACTCCGTGCGCACCGGGCAGCCGGTGCACACCGCCTTGGCCCTGTTCTGCGCTGCTCCTTGAACGAACAGTTCATCCGGATCGGTAGTGCGGCAGGCAGCCTGCGCACTCCAGTCGGTAACCCAGCCCATACCGGCGCCGTCCTCTCCCGAATCGAGGCTCCCCCACGGCGGCAGCGGCATATTCACCGCCGCCAGTTGAGGACGTTACGGAAGGTGGGCACAGCGCAACACCCCCAGCGGGCCCAATCTTGAATGGTCCGAACGGACTATGGGTAAGCGGCAGATCACCCGGGGGAGTGAGGGGGCGACATGCGTGACGATTGGGGCATTATGGGTCAGTTCAGTTGCGCCACAACGGGCATCCCGTGACACACGAGGCGATCCGGACACGGTCTCCACGCTCCTCGACTCCACTCGTACGAAGAAAGTCGAAAAGATCCGGAACGATTCGGGGTCGCCGGACGTATTGATACGTGGCCCCACTGCTGTGACAGTTGAGTGCAGCTTAGGCCAAGGCATATACGCTTGTCCGGCGAATGAGAACGTAGGCTGCACCCATGCCAAAGAAGCGCTCGGGCGGTGGTCTGTCCTCCACGCAGCAGGCCGCCAAGTTCCTCGGTGTCAGTGTCCTGGCCGGTGCCGTCATGGCCGGCATCGCGCTGCCGGCGGTGGGCGCGCTGGGCCTTGCGGCGAAGGGGTCGGTGGAGAGCTTCGACGAGCTCCCGGCCGCTTTGAAGACGCCGCCGCTGAGCCAGCGCACCACCATCCTCGACGCCGACGGCGGCCTGATCGCCACCGTCTACTCGCGCGACCGCACGGTGGTGGACCTCAAGGACATCTCGCCGTACATGCAGAAGGCGATCGTCGCCATCGAGGACTCCCGCTTCTACGAACACGGGGCGGTCGACCTGAAGGGCGTGCTGCGCGCGCTCAACAAGAACGCCCGCAGCGGCGAGGTCTCCGAGGGCGCCTCGACGCTCACCCAGCAGTACGTGAAGAACGTCTTCGTCGAGGAGGCGGGCGACGACCCGACGAAGGTCGCGCAGGCCACCCAGCAGACCATCGGCCGCAAGATCCAGGAGCTGAAGTACGCGATCCAGGTCGAGGAAGAGCTGGGCAAGAAGAAGATCCTCGAGAACTACCTGAACATCACGTTCTTCGGTCAGCAGGCGTACGGCGTCGAGGCCGCGTCCCAGCGCTACTTCTCCAAGCCGGCCAAGGACCTCAACCTCCAGGAGGCCGCGCTCCTCGCGGGCATCGTCCAGTCGCCCAGCCGCTACGACCCGGTGAACGACGAGGCCGAAGCGAAGAAGCGGCGCAACATCGTGCTGAAGCGGATGGCCGAGGTCGGGGACGTCTCCCCGGAGGAGGCCGCCGAGGCGATGCGCTCCCCCCTGGGCCTCAAGGTCAGCGAGCCGAAGAACGGCTGCATCACCGCGGCCAAGGGCGCGGGCTTCTTCTGCAAGTACGTGGAGAAGGTCTTCCTCAACGACCCGGTCTTCGGCAAGTCGCGCGAGGAGCGGGCGAAGGTCTGGAACCAGGGCGGCCTCACGATCCGCACGACGCTGGAGCCGCAGGCCCAGGAGTCGGTGCAGGAGTCGCTCAAGGACCACGTCTACGAGTCGGACGAGGTCGCCGCCGCGTCGACGCTCGTGGAGCCGGGCACCGGCAAGATCGTCGCGATGGGCCAGTCGAAGCCGTACGGCTACGGCAAGAACCAGACGGAGATCAACTTCTCCGTGGACTCCGCGTGGGGCGGCTCCAACTTCGGCTTCCCGACCGGTTCGACGTTCAAGCCGTTCGTGGCCGCCGCCGCCCTGGAGGAGGGCCGGCCGCCGACGCAGGAGTACTCCGCCCCGTACGACATGCCGTACCCCGACACCGTGCGCGGCTGCGAGAAGCCGTGGGTGAACGACGGCAACTACAAGCTGGAGAACGAGAACGAGTCCGAGGTCGGGCCGTACGCGTTGAAGGACGCGATGGCGAAGTCGGTCAACACCTACTTCGTGCAGATGATCGAGGACATCGGGATGTGCCCGGTGGTGACCATGACCGACAAGCTCGGCGTGGTGCAGGGCAACGGGGACAAGATCCCCGAGGTGCCCTCCTCGATGACCCTCGGCTCCACCGGTCTGTCGCCCCTCACCATGGCGAGCGCCTACGCGGCCTTCGCCTCGCGGGGCATGTACTGCACGCCGGTCGCCATCGAGTCGATCACCCAGAAGACCGGTGACCAGTCGAAGTCCCTGCCCGTCCCGAAGTCCACGTGCTCGCGCGCGATGAGCGAGAAGACGGCGGACACGGTGAACGAGCTGCTCAGGGGCGTGATCGACTCCGGTACCGGTCAGCAGGCCGGCCTCGGCGACGGCCGCGCCAACGCCGGTAAGACCGGAACGACGGACGAGCGCCGGAACGCCTGGTTCGTCGGCTACACGCCGAACATGTCGGGCGCCGTGTGGGTGGGCAGCGCCAGCCAGAAGGTGAAGATGCGGAGCATCACCATCGGCGGTCAGTACCACGACCTGGTCTTCGGTGGCGCCGTCCCGGGCCCCATCTGGCGCGACGCGATGTCCGGCGCACTGGAGGGCAAGGACGCCCCGGACTTCAACCGGGTGCACATCCCGGACCCGAAGAAGCCCGAGGACCGCGACAAGGGCCGTGGCCGCGGTGACGACGGCAAGGGCGACGACGGCTTCATCGGCGGCCTGATCAACGGCGGCAACGGCAACGAGGGCGGTGACGGCGGCAACGGCGGCCAGCCGGACCCGGGCTTCACGATCCCCGAAGGCTTCATCCGGGGCCCGGGCAACGGGCCGGGCGGCCGGGACTGACGGTCGGCCGACAACACGGCGGTGGGGGCGCCGGGGCGGGGGGGGGGGGGGGCCGGCCGGGCCGGGGGGGGGCCCCCCCCCCCCCCAGTCACCGCGCCCCCCCCCAAACGAGTCGCCCCGGAAGAAAA